>CBDUIJ010000054.1:0-23709 GCA_965367215.1 uncultured Granulosicoccus sp. | reverse complement strand
TGGCACAGCTCGTCACGATCCGGCGCATTCAGGATGCCCTCCAGAGTGTCCTTGCCGGAGGACTTTCTGACGCCGTGCAGCACCGCCAGAAGATGCAGGTCATGGTTGCCCAGCACCGCAACGGCGTTGTCTCCCAGATCCTTGACGAAGCGCAGGGTCTCCAGCGATTCAGGACCCCGGTTGATCAGATCGCCGACGAACCACAGTCGGTCATTGGCGGGGTCGTAGTTCAGTTTGTCCAGCAGGCGGCGCAGGGGCGTCAGGCAACCGTGCAGGTCGCCAATGGCATAGGTCGTCATGCAACACTCATGGCTGTTCCGGAGGTGAATGGAAGGTGCCATCCATGGCACTCACTGGCTTGTCGTCTACCTTGTCAGGCCTGACGACGTTCCCGGGTGTTTCAGTGCAAGGTGCGTGGTGTCGAGAGCAGAAAATCGGCAATCGGCGCCTTGAATTCCTCGCCGTCATCGGTCACCAGGCTATAGCTGCCACCCATGGTACCCATGGAGGTCTCCAGCATGGTGCCACTGGTGTACTGGAAACCCTCGCCAGGCTTCAGGTGTGGTTGCTCACCGACCACGCCATCACCCTGAACTTCCTGCACCTTGCCATTGGCGTCACGAATGACCCAGTGGCGAGTCAGCAGGCGTGCTGGAACTTCACCGACATTGCGGATGGTAATGGTGTAGGCGAATACGAAACGGTTGTTGTCCGGATCTGATTCGGATTCCACGTACAGCGTATCCACATCCACCTGGATACCTTCGCTGATATCGACATCCATGGTAAACAGGTCCCTGACGGAAGATGGCATCATGTTATCACTGCTCACGCGAGTCTCAATTGTTTTGCCAGACGATGAAACGCAGGCAGGTCCAGGGTCTCGGCACGTGCCTGCGGGTCTATCTGCAGGTCGATGAGCGCATTGTCGTCCAGATGCCCCTTGAAATTGTTGCGTAGCGTCTTGCGCTTGCTGGCAAAGGCCAGACGGGTACAGGCTTGCAGTGCGTCCAGTGTGTCGACATCCGGTGCATCACTGCGCGGCTTCATGCGAACCACGGCGGACTGCACTTTCGGTGGAGGATCAAAGGCGACGGGTGGTACGGTGAACAGAGGAGTCACTTCGAAGACGCTTTGCATCAACACACTCAGTCGTCCAAAGGCCCGGGTGCCGGGTTCGGCATGCAGTCGATCGACCACTTCCTTTTGCAGCATGACGTGCACGTCCTTGATTACCGTCTGCTGTTCCATCAGTCGGATCAACAGCGGTGTACCGATGTTGTAGGGTAGATTGCCCACGACTCGCAGAGAGTGATCGGCCTCGCCTGCCAGTTCACGGGCCAGTGCTGCAAAATCGAATTTCATGACATCACCGGGGTGAATGGTCAGCCCGTTCAGTTGTTGTGCCTCGAGTCGTGCAATCAGGTCTCGATCGATTTCCACGACCGCCAGCTTGTCCAGTCTGGCCAGCAGCGGCAGGGTCAGTGCACCGAGGCCAGGACCCACTTCCACCACGGCATCGCCGGGCTCGGGGCGCAGGGCTGCGAGCATGCGTTCGATGATGCTCATGTCCTGCAGGAAGTTCTGGCCGAAGCGTTTGCGGGCCTTGTGATTCACGGGGTCTGTGTACTCTTGCTCTGTCGTGAGCTCGCCAGTTGTTCGGCGAGCGTGATGGCTGCGTCGAGGCTGCCACTACTGATGTTGCCGGTGCCGGCCTTGTCCAGTGCCGTGCCATGATCAACCGATGTGCGGATGATCGGCAGGCCCAGTGTAATGTTGATGGCCTTGCCGAAGCCTGCATATTTGAGCACCGGCAGGCCCTGATCATGAAACATGGCCATGACCGCATCCGCATGATCCAGATGCTGTGGGGTAAAGAGGGTATCGGCGGGCAGGGGCCCTGTCAGTTGCATGCCAGTAGTACGCAGTTCGGCCAGTACCGGTTCAATGACGTCAATCTCCTCGCGTCCCATGTGGCCGCTTTCACCGGCATGCGGGTTGAGGCCTGCCACCAGGATACGTGGATTCGGGATACCGAATTGCTCTATCAGATCCTGATGCAGAATACGCAGCGCACGGCGCAGCACATCAGCGCTCAGCGCCTTGGGTACATCGGCCAGTGGCAGGTGAGTGGTGGCCAATGCAACCCGCAGGGGGCCACTGGCCGTGTCGGCGGCCAGCATCATGACCGGTTCGCCTTGAGTGCGTTCTGCCAGATATTCGGTATGCCCGGTAAAGGGGACTCCGGCATCGTTGATGACGCCCTTGTGCAAAGGGGCCGTGACCATGGCAGCAAAGGTGCCCGCCAGGCAGCCATCGACCGCGGCATCCAGGGTCGCCAGCACATAGCTGCCGTTACGCGCATCCAGCTGGCCACACTGCACGGCAGCCTGAGTGGGAACATGCAGGACGTACAGTTCGCCGGCCTGGTCTACATGACCTTCGCCGTCGGCTGTCAGAGGCGCCTGTTCTGCACCGGGCACGAAATCGTGTATCTGCAAAGGCAGCTGCAGCTGCGCCGCCCTTTGTTGCAGGACGTCACGATCCGCAACCGCCACGATTCGCGAGCGGCGCGGGTGCTGTGCCAGCATGACTGTCAGGTCGGGACCAATGCCGGCCGGTTCTCCCGGTGTCAGCGCAATCAGGTGGCTCAAGGACGAAGTTCCACGAATGACTCGTCACGCAGCTGTCGGGACCAGCGTTCGATTTCCTGTTCCACTTTTCCCTGACGCAAGGCATCGGCTGCCTGATTGCGCAGCGTTTCCTCGTCGATTTCCCGGGTACGGCGATCCAGCAGCTGCATCAGATGCCAGCCGAACTGGGTGCGAAAGGGCGGGCTGATCTCGTCCTTCTCGAGCGTATTGGCCATGTCTTCCATTTCCGCTGGCAGCTGGCCTTCACTGAACCAGGGCAGTTCACCGCCCTTGTCGGCACTGTTGGGGTCTTCACTGATCTCGGCGGCCAGAGCTTCGAATGAAGCACCTTCGATCACCTGTTGACGGACCTCGCGCAGTCGTTGCTCGGTGTCTGCCGCATCGCCTGCGATGAAGATATGGCGTGCCAGAACTTCGGACAGCTGTGACTGGTCGCCACTTTGCTTGTCGGCCAGTCGGATGACGTGAAAGCCATTGGCCGATCGTAGTGGCTCGCTCAGATCCCCGGCTGACATGTCGCCAAGGGCATCGGCAAGAAAGTCTGGCAGTTCCTGCAGCGTTCGCCAGCCCAGATCGCCGCCTTGCAGAGCTCGGGCGCCATCCGAAGAGGTGGCTGCCACTTCGGCAAAGTCGTCGCCGTTCTGCAATCGTTGCAGTACATCCCGAGCACGTTGTTCGGCATCGGCTGTGGCGGCGCTGTCAGCCGTCGGCGGCACGGCAATCAGGATATGTTGAATGCGGTAACGCTGCTGTTCCTCTGCGTCGTTCCTGATGGAATCGACATAATCATCGATTTCCTGCTGCGATACGCGTATGCGGGGCTGGACCTCGCGCTCGATCAGGCGTTGCATCAATAACTCACGCTCGATACTTTGCCGGAACAGGTCGTAGTCGAAGCCCTGGGTGGCCAGAGTTTCGCGAAACTGCAGCGAGTCCATGTTGTTGTTGCGGGCGATCTGTTCGATGGCTCGGTTGGTACTGGCCGCATCGATCGAAATACCGGTGCTGCGTGCATGCTGGCGACGGATTTCCTGGTTGATCAGTTCTTCCAGTACACGGTTGGCGAGCACATCATCAGGCGGCAGGTTCTGGCGATTGCTTCTGGCCTGCTGCTTGAAGAAGCTGATGGCAGAGCGCAGGTCGCTGTCCAGCACCACGCCTTCATTGACGACGGCACGAATCCGGTCGAGCACTACATCATCGGCTGCCTCGGGCTGCTCGGTTGCACCCGCTGTTTGCGCCAGAGTGGGAGTTCCTCCGTACAGGCACAGCAGCAGGGCGGTACACACTGCGGTTGCCGGTCTTCCCGGAAGCCTGAATCTGTCAATCATTGCACGTCGTCTCGATAGCCCAAAATGGCATTTTCCAATAGAGCCCCATAATTCTGTCCAAGAGGGGCCAGGCCTTTCAGCACCAGCTGAAAGTAGATGCTGGTGTCATGGTCCTCGCCATCATCGGCGATATAACGCCGGGCAGCGAACCTCACCGACCAGCAACAACTGTCGTATTCCAGTCCCAGCAAGGACTCGATACTTCGATCCGCATCCAGCGAGTAGTTCCAGCGGCTGGCTACACGCCAGCTGTCACCGATGGACCACAGCCCGGACAGGTCGATCTGTTCTGTCTTGTCCTCGTCGCTGTCACTGTTGACGACGCGGTGAGTGAAATTCAGGATGCGATCCTTTGCCGGTCGATAACTCAGTGACAGGGAGCTACGTACGGTGCGTTCCTCATCGGGGTTCCACTGGATGCTGCCCTTGCCATTCCAGTCCTTGGTCAGCGCCGTTTCCACTTCGCCGACAAAATCCGAGTAGTCCCGAGTATCCACGGTATCGGTGGGTGACAGGGTAACAAGTCGGTCATCAAAATAGCGCACCTGACCGATACTGGCGCGAAAGCGCTCCTGTCCGTTGACGCCATCGATCATGCGTGTCGTCAGTGCCATGGAAAACTGGTTGGCATCGGCGATTCGGTCGGCGCCGCTGAAGCGGTTTTCACGAAACAGCTGGCTGATATTGAAATCGAACTCGCTGGAATCGAATACCGGTATGTCGGATTGATCCCGGTAGGGCACCTTCAGATAGAACAGGCGAGGTTCGAGCGTCTGAACCGAACCTCGATCGTCGAGCACGCGATCGAAGAACAGTCCACTGTCCACACTGACGGAATCCAGATTACGGCTGTTGGTTCGTTCGAACTGTTCCGTGGTGTCGTTCAGGCTGGTGTTGTTGAGGCTGTAGAAGGTAAACCGGTGTGAGATGCTCGGTTTGAAGAACCAGGCATCACGCACGATCGGCAACGACAGGCGTGGCCGCACATCGATACGTGTACCCGTAACGGCATCATCCTTGTCGAAATACACGAACTCGCCGTCGATATCGCTGCGAAATCCCAGCGGCAGTCGGGCCGACTTTGCATAGGCCTTGATCTGTGGCAGGCGCCGGTGAGGTCGATCCTCGGCCTCGATGTCCTCATCGACGGTCTGGAAGCTCTGCAGGCGAGCGAGGACCTTGGCGCCGTTACGCTCGTAGTTCAGGTCGGCACGCTGTTCCAGGTGCGTGATACTGGCCACCTGCAGGCTGTCACCCAGGTCCTCCAGATAATCCTTGTCGGACACGCGCCGGGCAACGATGGTGGAGGTCAGGTCGGGCGTGAAGCTACCGTTGTGCAGCAGCTGAGTGAAATAGCGTGATTCACCATCCAGCACCTGATCGTTCAGATATTCGTGGTCCAGCGTCCATAATCCCTGGCGGTTCATGTAGCGCAGTTCGCTCTGCAGCTGGGTGCCGCGCTTGGTCATGAAACGCGGTGTGAAGGTGGCATCCAGATCCGGACGGATGTTCCAGTACCAGGGCAGGTGCAATTCCAGGCCGGTGGAGTCCCCGCGCGCCAGAACCGGTGCCAGAAAACCTGACTTGCGCTTGTCACTGATGGGGAAACTGAAGGCCGGCAGCGCCAGCAGGGGAACACCCTTGAAGATCAGGCGAAGATCCCTTGCATGACCGACGCCTTCCTCGGTGTCCAGATCGATGCTGTCGGCCTTGACGAACCAGCTCTGGTCCCCGGGTGGGCAGGTCGAGTAGGTGGCATCCTGCATGGTGAAGTGGCCATTGGGCTCACGGGCCATGGCCGCTGCCGTACCGCTGGCCCGCTTGCCATTGAAATCCAGCTCGTAGTCACTCTGACCGGTACTGAACTGGTCGTCATCAATGTCGATATAGGCTTCGTTGCTTTCAAGGCGGAAGCCCTGACCGAGGAAACTCAATGCGCCATTGACCGACACCTCACCCGTGGTCGGGTTGTAGCTGGCGTTCTCGGCTGCCAGCTCGCGACCCTGATAGCGAATGGTCGTGTTGCCTTCCAGTGTGACTGTTTCACCTTCGGCCGTGAACTTGTCTGCCAGAGCCTCCACTTTTTCGCCGGGCACCGGGTCGAAGTCGCCGGGTTCATAGACGAAACGGGTTGCCGGACACTGGGCAGCCTGAACGGGAGACACCAGAAGGCTGCTACCCAGAAGTGACAGGGTCGCGACAGGCAGGGCGCCGAGCAATCCGGAGGAGATGAGGTGCACGCGCCTGATGTCGAAATTCCAGAACAGTGATCGATGGGGTGATGATAGACGGCTTTGTAGCGCGCCTCAATGATGCATGTGCAACTTGTTTCGGGTCGTCCCCTGAGCGCGACAAGCAGGTAGACTTCCCGCATGGCTCAACAATCCGCAATCGATCCCAGCTGGCAGGCCCGTCTGGACACTGAATTTGCTGCTCCGTACATGCGTGAACTACGGGAGTATCTGGCCCGGCGCAAGAAACAGTCGGCAGTCGTCTTTCCGCATTCCAGCAACTGGTTCAAGGCATTCTCACTCACGCCTTTCGACAAGGTCAAGGTCGTGATACTGGGGCAGGATCCGTATCACGGGCCCGGCCAGGCGCATGGACTGAGCTTCTCGGTGCCGGAAGGGGTGCCCGTACCGCCATCACTGCTCAATATGTACAAGGAAATCGACAGCGATCTGGCCGATGGTGAGCCGACGCTTGCCCGTCTGCGCAAGGGCTGTCTGATACCGTGGGCCGAGCAGGGCGTGTTTCTGCTCAACAGCGTGCTGACGGTGGAGAGCGGGCAGGCTGCATCTCATCAGGGGCGGGGCTGGGAGACCTTTACCGACAATATCATTCGTCAGCTCAGTGATGAGCGTGAGGACCTGGTCTTTCTGCTGTGGGGCAGCTATGCACAGAAGAAAGGGCAAGTCATCGATGAGAAACGCCATCATGTGCTCACAGCCCCCCATCCATCGCCACTGTCAGCGCACCGTGGTTTTCTGGGTTGCCGGCATTTTTCCAGGACCAATGAGTGGCTGGAAGCGCACGATCAGACCCCGATCGACTGGTTTCGGGTCAGTTGACACAAAGTTGTCCTGTTCGAGCGTGAATTGTCGGAAAGTGTCTACTAGACTCTGAGCAATGATGAAGCTTCACTTCAAGGTCGCTGTGGCGACACTTCTGCTGGGTTTGACAGCCAGTAGCCTGCTGCGCGCCGACACCTCAGCTGCGACGGCGAATGCCGATCCTGCGGCAGAGGCGGCTACACCTGCCGAAAACTATCTGCATCGAGCCGATGTACGGGAGTTTCTGGATCAGCTGAGCCTTGACAGCGGGCTGGATCGCAACCGTCTGGCGGGCATTCTGGCGCGTGCTCAGCGACAGCAATCAGTCATCGATGCCATCTCGACACCGGCGGAACGCACCCTGAACTGGGCGCAGTACCGACCGATCTTCATGAAGCAGAAGCGGATCGACCAAGGGCGCGAGTTCATGCGTGAACACGCTGAGCTGCTCGAACGGGCGACTGAAACCTACGGCGTTCCGGCAAACATCATCACGGCGATCATCGGCGTGGAAACCTTCTATGGCCGCATCACCGGTTCGCATGACGTACTGGACTCGCTGGCAACGCTGGCGTTCGACTACCCACCCCGGTCGACTTTCTTCCGCAGTGAACTGGCAGAATTTCTGACCCTGAGCGCTGCCGAAGGCTGGGATCCGCATGAGAGGCAGGGCAGCTACGCCGGCGCGATGGGCGTGCCGCAGTTCATTTCATCGAGCTATCGGGAGTACGCCGTGGACTTCGATGGCGACGGCAAACGCGATCTGTTCGAATCCATGGCCGATGTGATCGGCTCGGTGGCCAATTACTTTGCGGTACATGGCTGGGAGCAGGGCGCGCCGGTCGCCGAACGCTGGTCGTTCCCTGATGACAACATTCCGGCAGAGGTGCGTTCACTGGTTCGCAGCTCGCTGACGCCGACCATCGCCGGCGATACGGTTGCGGCTCTGGGGTTCACAGGTCCCAGCCTTGCCGCTGGAACCCGTGATAATCAACATCTCAGCGTCATGGTGCTGGAAGGTGCCGATGGCGATGAAGCGTGGGTGGCTTACCGCAATTTCTACGTGATAACCCGTTACAACCACAGTCGCCTGTACGCCATGGCCGTGTTGCAGCTCGCACAGAGCATCCATTCGACCCCGGAATAGTTCAACCCGATGATGAATTCGACGCTTCGGCTCCTTGCCAGTCTGTTGCCCGTGGGCATGCTGGCCGGTTGTTCCCTGCTGACGCCGCAGCCTGCCTGGAAGCTGGCCGTGGCCGGTGACGGTCCGGGCGAACTCAACCGGATCAATATCACCGATCTGGTGGTTGCCAACCTGCCCAAGTCACGCTACGGCAATCCGGCGCAGTACACCGTGTTCGGGCAGGAATACGAGGTGCTCGACAGCGCCGAGGATTTCAAGCAATGGGGAGTGGCATCCTGGTATGGCAAGAAATTTCATGGTCGCCCCACCTCCAGTGGTGAGCCCTATGACATGCATCAGCTCACCGCCGCCCACAAGAATCTGCCGCTGCCTACCTATGTCCGGGTAACACGTGTCGACAATGGCGAGTCGGTCGTGGTCAAGGTCAATGATCGAGGACCCTTCGTGGGTGATCGCATCATCGATCTGTCATACGCGGCGGCCGCCCGTCTGGGCATGATCGAGGCGGGCAAGGCAGATGTCTTCATCGAGGCGCTCAGTAATCATGAGCCGCTGGCTGAAGCGCAGGGCGAGACGCCGGCACCCACACTTCCCGAGAATACGGTTGTGGTGGAGGCCGAATCGCCTCTCAGTGCGCCGGTCAGCATTGGAACAACACCTGCGAGTCAATTTCTGCAGGTGGGTGCGTATTCTGATGAGCTCAATGCCAAGGCCATGCTGGTGAGTCTGCGTGAGTTTCTGGATGCACCTGCCGAGATCAGTCATGATGCCAGCCGGCAGTTGTTCCGCGTTCTGGTGGGGCCCATGCAGGATCAGCACAAGATCAATGAGGCTCAGGAGTCCCTGTCTCTGGCCGGCATCGATAGTTACCAGGTTACCGACTGACACCTGTCATTGGTCAACCACCGCCGTCAATTCCCTTACACTGTTGTGCACGTTTCATGGTTTGTCATAACCCAGGTTCTGCTATGAAGTTCCCCCGCGTTTCAAGCTCCCGCCGTCTGTTCTGCATGGGCGTACTGAGTCTCGTCATGGCCATGCTGGCGCCAGTCGGAGCCAGTCTTGCTGCGGCGCCGTTGCCCGCCCCACCATTGTTATCGGCAGACAGCTATCTGCTGATCGACTTTGTCAGCGGCAAGGTGCTGGCCTCCAAGGATCCGGACAAGCAGATCGAGCCTGCCAGTCTGACCAAGCTCATGACGGCCTATATCGTGTCCGAAGAGCTCAAACGCGGTAGCGTCTCGCTGGATGAACCTGTCATGGTCTCCGCCGATGCGCAGGCCATGCCCGGTTCACGCATGTTCATCGAAGCGGGCACCCTGGTGCCACTGGTCGACCTGCTGCGAGGACTGATCATCCAGTCAGGTAACGATGCCAGTGTGGCACTGGCCGAGCACATTGCCGCCAGCGAACGCGGCTTTGTCGACATGATGAACCGCACGGCCGAGAGTCTGGGCATGACGGGTACGCACTTTGCCAATGCCTCTGGTCTGCCCGACCCGGAGCACTACACCACGGCCAATGATCTGGCGATCATCGCCAGTGCCATCATTCGCACGCATCCGGAGACCTACCAGCTGTATTCCGAGCGTGAATTCACCTACAACGACATTACCCAGAAGAACCGCAATACCTTGCTTTGGCGTGATGATTCCGTGGATGGCATGAAGACAGGCCATACCAATGCGGCCGGCTATTGCCTGGTTGCCTCTGCCGTGCGCGAGAACATGCGCCTGATCAGTGTGGTTCTGGGCACCGCCAGCGACAAGGCGCGCATTGCCGAAAGCCAGAAATTGCTCAATTACGGTTACCGCTTCTTCCGCACGCGGCAGGTCTATTCTGCTGGCGAAGAGATCAGCCAGGCACGCGTCTGGATGGGCGAGCAGGAGAGCCTGGGTCTGGGCGTGGCGGAGGACATGTATCTGACGCTGCCGCGTGACTCATTCGATACCCTGCAATCACGTGTTGAAGTGAATGACTACATCCGTGCTCCCATTCGCATTGGTCAGGAAGTCGGTCGCAGTGTATTGCTGGTGAATGACGAAATCGTCAGTGAAGTTCCGCTGTTGGCCTTGCAAAAAGTGGAAGAGGGAGGCATCTTGACGCGCATGAAACATTCCATTCAGCGTTATTTCCAGTAGCGTCATGAGCAGCGAAACACTGATCGAGTACCCCACCGATATCTCCGTCAAGGCGATGGGGCTGAACGAAGACGACTTTGAAGCCCTGATTGCAGATCTGGTGCGGCCGCATGTCGAGCCCGATTCGGTGCGGTTCACTGTCGTGCCCAGCAAGGAAGGCAAGTATCTGGCGGTTCGTGTGCATTTCGTGGCGACCAGTCACGAGCATCTGCTCAGCATCTACGCGGCGCTGAAAGCCGATGAGAGGGTGCTGTACACGCTGTGAAGACCCGCTATCTGGGTCTGGCCGATTATCACGAGACGTGGACCGCAATGCGCGCGTTCACGGACACGCGTACCGACGAGGACGCAGACGAGATCTGGGTCTGCGAACACCCACCGGTCTACACACTGGGTCAGGCCGGGCGGAAGGAACACATTCTCAATACGGCCGATATTCCGGTGGTGCAGAGCGATCGCGGTGGCCAGGTGACCTATCACGGGCCAGGACAGGTCGTGGTTTATACCCTGGTCAATCTGCGCCGCAGCGATCTGGGCGTCCGGGAGATGGTGGTTCGTCTGGAAAACAGCGTCATCGCTTGTCTGGCAGAGCACGGCATCGAAGCCGCGGGGCGGCGTGATGCGCCGGGTGTCTATGTCGATGAAGCCAAGATCGCAGCGCTGGGCCTCAGAGTCCGGCGCGGCTGTACCTATCACGGTCTGGCGATGAATATCGATGCGGATCTGGCGCCTTTCGGCGGTATTGACCCTTGCGGGTATCGGGGAATGGCAGTAACGTCCACGCAATTGCTGGGTATCCGCGTACCCAGGGAGCAGTTGATCGAGCAGCTCGTGTCTCACGTACACGCGCAATTGTTTGCCCGGCCCTCATAGTCGGGTGCGGTAACTTCCTGTTGAACTGGTAGACTGACCTCATGGACCATACAGCCCCCTCCCGTTTCGATCCAGAAGGCCACCAGCGCGGTGCTGCCAAGCTGGCCCGCATCCCCGTCAAGGTCGCGCCGACCACTGAGCTTGTGCGCAAGCCCGACTGGATCCGAACCCGTGTTTCGACCAATCCGCGGGTTCAGGAAATCAAGCAGATGATGCGTGAGCTGAATCTGTCCTCGGTGTGCGAGGAGGCCAGTTGCCCGAATCTGGGCGAGTGCTTCAGCCACGGTACGGCCACCTTCATGATCATGGGCGACATCTGCACACGGCGTTGCCCGTTCTGCGATGTGGCGCATGGCAAGCCGAATCCGCTGGATACCGATGAGCCGACGAATCTGGCCAAGGCTGTTGCCCAGCTGGGTCTGAAATACATAGTCATTACTTCCGTCGATCGTGACGATCTGCGCGACGGCGGTGCGAGTCATTTCGATGCCTGCATCAAGGCCGTGCGCGAAGCCAGCCCCGGCATTCAGATCGAAGTGCTGGTGCCCGATTATCGCGGTCGTATGGAGAAGGCGCTGGAAGGCATGTCCTCCAATCCGCCGGATGTGTTCAACCACAATCTGGAAACCGTGCCGCGGCTCTATCGACAGTGCCGTCCCGGATCGGATTACGAGTGGTCTCTCGACCTGCTGGAAAATCACAAGAAGCGCTTTCCGCAGGTGCCTACCAAATCCGGCCTGATGCTGGGTCTGGGTGAAACCATGGAAGAGGTACTGGCCGTCATGCAGGACTTGCGTGACCATCAGGTGGATATGCTCACACTGGGTCAGTATCTGCAGCCGAGCCGTTCACATCTGCCGGTTTCCCGGTTCTGGCATCCGACAGAATTCGATGAGCTGGCGCGTCTGGGTGATGAGATGGGTTTCTCTCATGTCGCCAGTGGTCCGATGGTGCGCTCGTCCTACCACGCTGACAGACAGGCTGCCAACGTCGTCACAAAATAGTCTCCGCGGCTAGTCCCGATCCGCTACTTTCTGCCTGCAGTGCCGTTACCTAGTGCGTAATCGGTAATCAGGTTGGTGGCATGGATCGGGATTTTGAAACCCGGGAGGTCAATGGTGCGTTACAGCGCGCATTGTTTGATGAAGCCATGCCATCGCTGTGCCTTGGCCTTGTCATCGTGCTGGCCAGTGGCCTGTTGCTGTATGAAAGCAACTCTGCTGAAGGCCTGATTCTCTGGGGCGGCTCGCTTTGCCTGGTGTCCGCTCTGCGTATCCTGCTGGTGTGGTGGGGGCGAGGCCGGCCAAACGGGCAGATGCCCATCACCCTCTATAACGGAATCATGGTGCTCACGGGCGCTCTGTGGGGCTCTGTGATACTGCTGTGGTCTGCCGATCTGAGCATGGTCGATCAGCTGGTCATTGCGCTGATACCGGTACTGGCAGCCCTGGGAGGCTTGCTGTCTCTGGGGCACTGGCCACCTACCTATCTGGGCTTCATCGGTGCCATGCTGATGGCCATGATATTCAGCATGGGGACGCTGGCCAATGAAAGTTTCGCGCGTCTGCTCATTCCGCTGGCGTTGATCGCCACAGGCTGTCTCTATTGCTCTTACCGTCTCTACCTGCAGAAACGCGAGATGCACTTGTTACGCCTGCGCAATCAGCATGCCTTGCGCAGCAAGGATGAATTTCTGGCTCGCATGAGTCATGAACTGCGAACACCGATGAACGGTGTGCTGGGCATGGTCAGAATGCTGGGGAAGACTTCGCTGAGTCAGGAGCAGCAGGCGTTGGTCGCCACCTTGAACCAATCCGGTGAGGATATGCTGGGACTGGTCAGTGACTTGCTGGATGCCGCCAGTCTGGCCAGCCAGGATGTGCAGCTTTCGCTGGAACCCGGTGACCCGAGCGAAATAACCCGACAAGTGTTCGATGCCAGCCGGAACAAGCTGTCATCGAAAAATCTGGCCTTGAGCCTGAGCATAGACCCTGGCGTGCCGGCTTGCGTCAGCCTTGATGCCGAACGCTGGAAACAGGTCTGTCGAAAGCTGCTGGACAATGCCCTCAACTTCACCGAGCGTGGCCAGGTCGGGGTAGATCTCAGGTATCGCGACGGTCATCTGCTCATGAAGATTCGGGATACCGGCTGCGGCATCGACGAGTCTCAGCTACAGGCTGTCAGGGAAATCTTTCATCAGGTCCAATCGGACGCTCGGCGACGGGTTGGCGGTATCGGCATCGGCTTGCCCATTGCTCAGGCGCTGGTGGAACTGATGGACGGCACGTTGCAGATCGATAGCGTGCCGGACAAGGGCACCTGTGTCACTGTCAGCGTGCCGCTCGAAGAGACTGCCGCACCGATAGCCGTGAGCACCGACATCATGTCACTGCCATCGCAGAACTCAGCTGCCAGGGGAGACAGGACCGATTCCAGTGGCAGCGTGAAAGGGCAGATTCGGCAGGCGCCGATCAGAGCGCTGGTGGCGGAAGACAATCCGGTCAATCAGCTGGTGATCGAGGCGACGCTTGAAGACCTCGGTTGTGAAATCACCGTGGTGGAAAATGGTCTGAAGGCTCTGGCAGCGTTGCAGTCAGCGCGCTTCGACATCGTTTTCATGGATTGCCAGATGCCCGAGCTTGACGGTTTCGAAGCAACGCGTCAGGCTCGGGAGACTGGATTCAGACTGCCGATCGTGGCTGTGACGGCCAATGCCGTGGCAGGCGATCGGGAGCGATGTCTGGCCGCCGGTATGGATGACTATGTATCCAAGCCGTTTGCCGACAATGACCTGAAACGCATGTTGGACAAGTGGCTGGGCGGCCGCACGCTACAGACGCCCCCGGCTCATGCTGCGTAGGGCATTGACCCTTTTCTCATTGGCGCCCAGATCACTCTTGCCCAGGCGGGACGCGCTGCGAACCTGCAGCACCGGCTGATCATCAGCCGAGCCTGTTACCAGCAGGAATTCGACGTCATCGACAAAGCCCATCAGGCGGCTCGACCAGGTGGCGTGCAGGTAATCCTCGGTTCGGGCCACGATCTGCGTACCCGGTTGCTCGCTGATCAGGTCAGCCATGGTCTCGATGGCGGCAGACGGGTCAGCCTCGATTGCCAGAGTGTCCCGATAACAGTTTGGCGTGTCGGGGCAGGCCGCCAGAGTCCGCTGATCGTTGTCAGTGACAATGCCGCCTGCGACACTCGAACCCATTTTCGGGATGGCCAGACGCAGGCCGATGCCCAACAGAGCCAGTACGGCGATGATGATCATGTACTTCATGTATCAGGGTGAAATCCGTTGGACCGACCAGTCGTCGGATGATTCGCCACGTTCGAAGATGAATCGATCGTGCAGGCGATCCGCTCGGCCCTGCCAGAATTCGAAACGGTGTGGGTGCAGGCGATAGCCTCCCCAATGCTCTGGTCGTGGCACATTGCCGTTGGGGTGTTCCTTGTGCAGCTCGGCAACCCGCCGCTCCAGCAAGGCGCGATTGTCGATGGGTGCCGACTGAATGGAGGCGGCGGCACTGAAGCGGCTGCCTTCAGGACGTGACTGGAAGTAGGTCTCGGCGTTCTCGGCATCCAGCTTTTCCACCTTGCCTTCAATGCGAACCTGACGTTCCAGGCCGCACCAGTAGAACAGCAGGGCGGCCTTGGGATTCTCCGCCAGCTGTCGAGCCTTGTCGCTCTTCTGGTAGGTGTACCAGCTGAAGCCGTCATCATCGAAATGCTTGAGCAGGACGATGCGTGAATGTGGCTGGCCCTGGGCGTCGGCCGTTGCCAGATGCATGGCCGTTGCATCGAGAATGTTTGCATCACGCGCTTCCTGCAACCAGCGTGTGAACTGCATGATCGGTCCACTGGCAAGATCTGCTCGGCGCAGCGTGTCAGCGGTATAGTCGCGACGTGCCTCGATCAGGTTGGCTACGTCATCTTTGTCTTCTTGTGTCATGAAAAGCTCATCGCAGACGAGAATGTGTTCGGGTTCTACACCGTTCTTGAGGATAGCCGAAAAGCGGCAATCGTCAGGCATAACCAGGCTATGATCAGGAACAGACCACCGATGGGAGTAATCATGCCCAGCTTCGTGATATGGGTAAACGCCATCGTGTACAGAGTGCCCGAGAATATCAGGGTACCCAGTGTAAAACAGATGCCGGCAGCTCTTACCCAGAGGTAGCCGGGAGCCTTGCCGATATGCAGGCTCAACAAACCACAGGCAAGCAGAGCCAGAGCGTGACGTGCGTGATAGGTGACGGCCGTGTCGTACCAGCCACTGGCTCTTTCGTCCAGAACACCTTGCAGGGCATGGGCGCCAAACGCGCCGCTCATCACCGCTGTCGCGCCCAGCAGGCTGGCGAGTACCAGCATCCAGCGACTGTCTGTCAGTTGACTCATGTAGTTGATGATTCCGGGTGTGGGAGTGGACAAGTCTGCTCAGGCAGGCTGTCCGAGTGTGTGAAGGCTGCTAACATCTGCGGTTTATTCTGAACGAGTTCCAGCGGAGAGCCCTATGCCTACATTCGATGTTGTCTCTGAAGTGGATCAACACGAGCTCAGCAATGCCGTCGATCATACCCAGCGAGAGATCGGAAACCGCTTCGACTTCAAGGGTACCTCAGCCAAGGTCGAACTGGCAGATGGCAAGATCATGTTGTTTGCCGACAGTGATTTCCAGATACAGCAGATTCATCCCGTGCTGTATCAGAAGCTCACAGCGCGCCAGATCGATATTGCCTGTCTGGAGGCCGGCAAGGTGGAAAACAGTGGCAAGGGCGTCAAGCAGGCCATCACGGTGCGCCAGGGGATCGACAAGGAAATAGCCAAGAAGGCCGTGGCCAAGATCAAGGAATCCAAGCTCAAGGTACAGGCTCAGGTGCAGGGTGAACAGCTGCGGGTCACCGGCAAGAAACGTGATGATCTGCAGGCTGTCATGGCGCTGCTCAAGGGCGCCGAACTGGGCCTGCCCATGCAGTTCCAGAACTTCCGCGACTGAATCCGGTTTCAGAGACTGGGCAGGTGGTACACGTCGTAACGCGTATTGGGTGATTCCACGCTGGTTCGCTGCCCCTGCCAGTGTTCGCTGCCGGCCAGCAGTTCAGCCCCGCGCGGGCGTTTCACTGCCACCCGGCTGGCGCCACTGTTCAGGGCCGCAGACAGCAGCGTGTCATTACCATCATCCCCGGGCGGTCCCAGCAGGGCGTGCAGAAACTGCATGCCCTTGCGAGAACCTGCCTTCTTGCGTCGCCGCTCCGGATACATCGGGTCCAGATAGATGACATCGCTCTCCAGAGTCGGCAGCAGACGCTCTGCCTGCCCGTGTAGCAGCCTGACCCGTGTAGCCGTGTCTCGGGTGGCGGGTTCGGCTGCGGCACGCTCCAGGGCGTTGGCCAGCAGCGCATGCACGATGGGATGTCGCTCGATGACGGTCATGTCCACTCCCAGGGTCGCCAGTGCCCAGGCGTCCTGACCCAACCCGCCGGTGGCGTCGATCACGCGTGGCATGGCGCCCGTGCGCTTGCGAAATGCCGTCAATCCGAGCGCTCGTGCCAGTGGCTGAATACCCTTGCCCGCTTCACTGGCCCGATGCCGCGCCTTGCCCGAGCTGAAATCGATGGACAGCTTCACCCCATCGGGGCGAATCAGCTCCAGCAGCGGTGGCGCCGTATCGGTCTGTGGATGCCGTGTCAGTACCCAGGCATCCTCGGTGGACGCTTCGCTGGATGCATCGGCGTCAGGCAGGTTCAGTTGCTCGAAGGCGTCGGTACCGCTTGAGGCCGAAGTCAGGTGTCCGTGTGGACAATGATCGCGGCCCAGAATCAGGGGAGGCGTCCAGTCAGTCACTGGTAACGTACACTCCTGCAAGGCTTCTGCGTACCGGAATCACTGAATTGCCCATGATTGACAGACCCCTTTCTGCCGACGATCAGCGGCGTCGCCTGCGGCTGCGAGTGGCTGCCAAGCTGATGGTCGGTTTTGCCACCCTGTGTCTGCTCTACGTACTGATCGCTCAGGTTTTCTCCGGAGGTGGCGAAACGCCCTCCATGCCCAGTCTGCGCGTTGCGATCGGCGATTTGCAGCCGGGTGAGTCGCGGGTGATCTCCTGGGAGGATCGTCCTGTGATGCTCTACCGGCGTCAGGACGCGGATTATTCGCAGCTGCGCAGCGCTGATGAGCGCCTGCTGGATGCCACGTCGCGCAAGTCGGAGCAGCCGGACGACTACCGCGATGATTTTCGCTCCGCCAGCCCCGATCTGTTCGTGGCGATCGCGCTGGGCACCGATCTGGGCTGCCCGGTGAGTTTCCTGCCACCTCAGGCCGCCGAATTCCAGGGCAAGCCCTGGTCGGGAGGGTTCATCGACAGCTGTCGCAAGGCGCGCTATGACCTGGCGGGCAGGGTGTACCGCTCGCAGTACGCTGACCGCAACCTGGTGGTGCCGCGCTATGTACTCGAGGGCGATACGCTGATACTCGGTCGCTGAGCTGTCAGTAGTGGGGCGGCAGTTCATCGGTGATCGTGGGTGTGGCTGCCGAGTCTGAACTGCCGTGCATGCGATTCATCAGTTCCACCTGCTGCAGCTGCATGCGTTCGATGTCGCGGTATTGCCGCAGGATCACCTCGTGAAGCTCGTGCACCGTGTTTTCAAGGTCCATCATTTTCAGTTCCAGGTTCTCGATTCTGGCGTCAAGAGCTGGATCCGGCAGGGCAGAGTGGTCGTTCATGGTTTATCTTGAATTCGGAGTAACGGGCGAGAGAGGGCTACAGTATGATAGATTGCCGCGCTCGAAACCAAGACTGGACTGACGCTTGTGTCCCTGACTCCTGACGATATCGAAAAAATCGCCCATTTGGCACGCCTGGGCATCGATAAAGACGCTCTGGAACCGCTGGCCGCTGATCTGTCCACCATGCTCGACCTGGTGGAACAGCTGCAGGCCGTGGATACAGAGGGTGTGGAACCCATGGCCCACCCGGCCAATGCCACGCTGCTGCTGCGCGATGATGTGGTGACCGAAACCAATCAGCGTGAAACCTTGCAGGCGCCCGCCCCCGCTACCCAGGACGGTTACTTCCTGGTGCCTCGCGTTATCGAATGACAGGTGCTGACCATGCATGACAAGACTCTGGCCGAACAGGCCGCACTTCTCGCCAGCGGCGACCTGAACAGCAGCGATCTGGTCGAGCACTATCTGCAACGTATCGAGCAGCATGGTGAGGCCCTGAATGCCTTTCTGGCGGTTGACGCCGAGGGCGCTCGCCGTGCCGCGGCTGCTGCCGATGAACAGCGCAAGGCCGGCAATGCCGGGCCGCTGACCGGTGTGCCGATTGCCCACAAGGACATCTTCTGCACCACCGAGATGCCGACCACCTGCGGCTCACGCATGCTGCAGAACTTTGTCTCGCCCTATGAAGCCACCGTGGTGGAAAAACTTCGCACCGCAGGCCTGGTGACACTGGGCAAGGCCAATATGGATGAATTCGCCATGGGTTCCTCCAACGAGAACAGCTACTACGGTCCGGTGGCCAATCCCTGGCAGGAAGATCGGGTGCCTGGTGGTTCTTCCGGCGGTAGTGCCGCCATCGTGGCGGCTCGTCTGGCCTCGGCTGCCACCGGTACCGACACCGGCGGCTCGATTCGTCAGCCTGCGGCCTATTGCGGCATCACCGGCATCAAGCCGACCTACGGACGTGTGTCTCGCTACGGCATGATCGCCTTCGCCTCGAGCCTGGATCAGGGCGGTCCGATGGCCCAGACGGCCGAGGATTGCGCGCTGTTGTTGCAGGCCATGGCCGGTCACGACATTCGCGATTCCACCTGTTCGCCGCAGGCGGTACCGGATTTCAGTGCCAATCTGAACGCAGACCTGAAAGGGCTGCGTATCGGTGTGCCACAGGAGTATTTCGCTGAAGGCCTGGATGACGATGTGGCCCGTTGTGTCAACGAGGCTCTGGCCGTGCTGGAAGCGCAAGGCGCCATCCTGAAGCCCATCTCTCTGCCCAATCAGGGGCTGTGCATACCGGCCTATTACGTCATCGCCCCGGCAGAGGCGTCCAGCAATCTGTCGCGCTTCGACGGTGTGCGTTTCGGGCATCGCTGCGAAAACCCGCAGGATATCGACGATCTGTACACTCGCTCGCGGGGTGAGGGCTTCGGCCCGGAAGTCAAACGCCGAATTCTCATCGGCGCCTATGCCTTGTCCGCGGGTTATTACGACGCCTACTACAAGAAAGCGCAGCAGGTTCGACAGCTGGTCAGCGATGACTTCAGTAATGCCTTCGCCGATGTCGACGTCATTGCCGGACCCACCACGCCGACCACGGCATTTGCCCGTGGTGCCAAGAGCGATGATCCGGTCGCCATGTACCTGAACGATCTGTTCACCGTCTCGGCCAATCTGTCCGGTCTGCCAGCACTGTCTGCACCCTGCGGCTTTGCGGAAGGCCTGCCGGTGGGTCTGCAGCTGTGTGCGCCAGCCGATCAGGAAGCGCGATTGCTGAACGTGGCGCATCGCTATCAGAGCGTGACAGACTGGCATCGCCAGATTCCCGCAAACTTCGCCTGAATGGCTCCGGTAAACGACTGACACAGGCTTGTAAAACATGACATGGGAAACTGTAATCGGGCTGGAGATTCATGCTCAGCTCGCCACTCGTTCCAAGATATTCTCGGCGGCCTCCACCGCCTTCGGTGCCGAGCCCAATACACAGGCCTCGGCGGTCGATCTGGGTCTGCCCGGCGTGCTGCCGGTGGTCAATCGCGAAGTGGTTCGCATGGCGGTGCGTTTCGCTCTGGCAACCGATGCGAGCATTACCCGGCGTTCGGTATTTGCGCGCAAGAACTACTTCTACCCTGATCTGCCCAAGGGCTACCAGATCTCGCAGATGGCTTTTCCGATCGTTGGCGAAGGCAGCATCACCATCACCTTGCCGGATGGGCAGGAAAAGGTCATCGGTCTGACGCGGGCACATCTGGAAGAAGATGCGGGCAAGTCGGTGCACGACCTGTTCGAAGGCATGACGGGCATCGACCTCAACCGCGCCGGCACGCCGCTGCTGGAAATCGTCTCGGAGCCCGACATGCGCTCGGCTACCGAAGCGGTGGCCTATGCCCGCTACATGCATTCTCTGGTGCGTTATATCGATATCTGCGATGGCAACATGCAGGAAGGCTCTTTCCGCTGTGACGCCAATGTGTCTGTTCGCCAGGCTGGCAGCGATACCCTGGGTACTCGTACCGAGATCAAGAACCTGAACTCCTTCCGCTTTCTCGAGCGCGCCATCGACTTCGAAGTCGAGCGTCAGATCGACATCATCGAAGACGGTGGCACGGTGGTGCAGGAAACGCGTCTGTACGATGCCGACAAGGATGAGACGCGCTCCATGCGCAGCAAGGAAGAAGCGAACGACTACCGCTATTTTCCGGATCCTGATCTGCCGCCACTGGTCATCGACGAGGCTTTCATCGAGTCGGTTCGCGCCACCATGCCGGAGCTGCCGGTAGCGCGTCGGACACGCTTTGTCGAAGAGCTGGAAATTGCGGCTGACGATGCACAGGCGCTGTGTGCTGACCGGCAGACGGCGGATTACTTCGAAGCGGTATTCGAAGGTCGCAAGTTTGCTCCGAAGCTGGCAGCCAACTGGATGCTCGGTGAGCTGTTCGCACGTTTGAACAAGGAAGATATGGCGCTGGCCGATGCGCCCGTGAGTGCCCGCCTGATGGGCGACCTGATTACCCGAGTGGATGACGGTACGCTGTCCGGCAAGCTGGGCAAGCAGGTGTTCGATGCGCTATGGGGCGGTGAGCAGGATGTGGATGCCGTCATCGAAGCCCGTGGGCTGAAACAGATCACCGATACGGGCGCTATCGAAGCGATGATCGATGAAGTGATTGCCGCCAATCCGTCACAGCTGGCGGAATACCGGGCGGGCAAGGAGAAGCTGCTGTCGTTCTTCGTTGGTGCCGTGATGAAGGCCTCGAAGGGCAAGGCGAATCCTGCCCAGCTGAACCAGATACTGCGCGACAAGCTGAAGGCCTGATTGATCCGCGCCTTCGCCTTCCTGGGCCGCCACGGTCGGTGGGTACTGCCCGCCGGCCTGGTGGCAGGTCTGCTGCTGCCCTGGGCGGCGGGCCCCCTGCGACAGGCTATTCCGTGGTTCATCGGCCTGCTGCTGTTTCTGGCCGTACTGCGCATTCTGCCCGATGCCGGAGCGGCCGCGTCCATGCGCAGCAGTGCAGCGTGGACATCGACCTTGCTGCGGGTTGGTGTGGCGCAGCTGCTGCTACCGATCAGCGTCTTCTGCCTGCTGAGCCTGATGCAAGCCCCCTGGGTGGCGGTGCTCGCAGCAACCCTGGTGGCCGCGGCACCACCGGTCTCGGGTAGCCCGAATCTGGTCTTGCTGCTACGCGGAGACGCGGCTCTGGCGATGCGCTGGTTGATGCTGGGAACGGTGTTGGTGCCGTTGAGCTGCCTGCCGGTGCTCTACCTGTTGCAACCGGAGCAATCCATCACCACCATGTTGTCTCCCGCGTTGCAGCTGCTGGTATTGATTGGCGGTTCCGTGTTGCTGGCCTTGCTGGTGATGCCATTGCTTCGACGAGGAAAGGTGCGTCTGAATGCCGCGGCACTGGATGGTGTGAGTGCCCTGGCCCTGGCGTTGATGGTGGTGGGGCTGATGTCTGCCATTCACGATCCGGCCAATGGCTGGGCAGAGGTCGGGCAGATGTTGCTGCTGGCGCTGCTGGTCAATATCGGCTATCAGGCACTGGGAGTGCTGGGTTCACGGTTTGCGCGGCAGGGATCTGCCCGCACCATCGGCACGGGAGTGGTCTACGGAAATCGCAATATTGCGCTGTTCCTGGCGGCATTGCCAGCCACTCAGATGGAACCCCTGTTGTTGTTCATAGCTTGTTATCAGGTGCCGATGTACCTGACCCCGTTAATTGGTGAGGCGTTCTATGCTCGCCTGGAGTGATGCCTTGTGAGAGATAGAGATACCCAACAGAAATTCCTCGTCGAAACCTGTGATGTGCGCGGCCATCTCGTGCAACTGGACGACACCTGGCGCGAGGCTGTGGCACGAGTCGAGTATCCGCCACAGGTACGCAAGGTACTGGGCGAAGCCTTTGTCGCGGCAACACTGCTGGCCAGCACCATCAAGTTCGATGGCAAGCTGACATTGCAAGTGCGGGGTGAAGGAGCCGTGCATCTGTTGGTGGTGCAGGTGACCAATGAGGGCAGTCTGCGAGGTCTGGCACGTTGGAGCGAGGTACCGGAGCAGGCTTCGCTGCAAGCCATGTTCGGTGAAGAGGCGCGCATGATCATTTCAGTGGAAGCCAATCGTCAATCCGAAGCCTATCAGGGCATCGTGCCACTTGAAGGGGATACTCTGGCTGAAGCCTTGCAGGGGTATTTTCGTACCAGCGAGCAGCTGCAGACACGGTTGTATCTGGCGGTGTCGGAGAATACGGCGGCGGGTGTGCTGGTGCAGAAACTGCCTGGCGAGGAGCGCCTTGCAGATGACAGTGATGGCTGGGACCGGGCAACGGCCTTGTGCGATACCTTGAGCGATGAAGAGCTGTGCACCGAAAGCAGCCAGACACTGCTGCATCGACTGTTTCACGAAGAGCAGGTGCGAATCTTCGAACCGGAGACAGTGCGTTTTCATTGCAGTTGTTCGCGAGAGAGAACCGACGGCATGCTGGCAGGGCTGGGCAAGGCGGAAGTCACCAGCATTCTGGAAGAGCAGGGCAAGGTAGAGATCAGCTGCGAATTCTGTGACAGCGTGTACAACTACGACAAGGTCGATGTTGCCGCCTTGTTCAAAGGGGTGCCGACGGCTGTCGTCAGCGCTGTGTCCGACGAAGAGGATGGAGAGATTACTCGCCACTGACGCAGGGGCAGGCCTTAATGGGCGGTCGTTGTCTCTCATGAGCCTGCCAATTGCAACACTTTGTGAACCAGGGGGCTGTCAGGGTAAAAGTACCTGCCTGTAGCGCAGAGGCGACAAAAACTGCCTCCATGGACTCGGTATACTTCATGGTTCCAGCTGTATCCATGTGACCGGGACTCGAGCATGAAAAATCAGGATGCTGTAGGCATTGTTTTCACGGTAGCGCAGCGACGTACCCTTCGGCGTTCGGTTGGTGGTGGCAGATCGCTGGTCTGCCTGGCTCTCATGAGTCTCGGCAGTAGTGCAATGGCGGCCCCGACGGTGAATGGCACGACCATTTCCTGGCCGGATGATGGCTGGTATCAGGTACAGAATGCGGCGACCTTCGAGTCCCTGTGTCAGGGAGGCAGCTCCTGCGAGGTTGCTCCCGGCGAATATATAGTCATCAATCATTCCACTGGGCAGCGATTCGAGAATATCGCCGTCACGGCCGCCAGTGTCGATGGCGTCACGGTCGAAGGACAGCTCATCAGCTGGCCCGACGACGGCTGGTACCAGGTGCAGGATGCCGAGACCTTCGAGTCCCTGTGTCAGGGTGGGCGTTCCTGGAGTGTGGA
>CBDUIJ010000053.1:0-23747 GCA_965367215.1 uncultured Granulosicoccus sp. | reverse complement strand
TTCTCCGCCTCCGGCGGTCCGGACTACTGCGAAGGCAAATCCACCAGCTCCTGTGCTGTCATGGGGACTCTGGATTCACCCACCCCGGGGTACGAGCGCCAGGAGAATCTCTGGGGCAGCTACAGTCGCTGCGAATACATGCGCACACAGGACTGGATGGGGGCGCACTACAACTCGCCCATCACGCAGACCTGCCAGGCCAACACCATTGTTCTGATCTCCGATGGACAGCCCACCTGGCTCAATGACGGCGAGTCGCTGCGCAGCATCGTGGGAACCGGTGTGGATGGTTGTGAAGACCTGAGCCTGAGCATTTTCGAGATGCCCGATGGCATGCAGATAGAAGGCAACTGCGGGCCCGAAGTAGTACGCACACTGGCCAACAATGATCAGAACCCCAACATACCGGGCAGTGTGGTCAATACCTACACGGTCGGATTCAACGTCGAGGGGCCAGGCAAGGAATATCTGAAACTGCTGGCCAGCGAAGGACAGGGCAGCTTCTTCAGCGCCAATGAACCCGAGGAGCTCAATGCCGCACTGAGCGCCATTGTCGATGAGGTGCTGGGCGGTAGCGAGAACTTCGCGGAACTCTCCATCGATATCGACAAGGCGAATTTCTCACACGACAACCGCGCCTTCTTCGGCCTGTTTTCACCCACCTCACGCCGCAGCTGGCAGGGCAATCTGAAAGGCTATTTCGTGGACAATACCGGGCTGCTCGACATACATGGCCTGCCTGCGACCGTCGCGACCGACAAGGGTGAGCAGTTTGCCGAAACGGCGCAGAGCTTCTGGTCCGACGAAGTCGATGGCAACTCGGTGACCGATGGCGGTGCCAGTGAACAATTGCAGACGACAACCCGCAAGCTGTACACCTTCACCGGTACTTCCATTTCATCGATAGGCGCGCCACTGGCTGGCGTGGCTACCAACCGGCTTGACAGCAGCAACGATCAGATCACAGCCAGCATGATGGGCCTGCCGGATGGTTCAGCCAAGCGGGAACTGGCGCTCGACTGGCTGCAAAGCGCCCCCATGGGCGATCCACTGCACAGCAAGAGCGTGCAAGTGAACTACGGCACGCAGAAGGTCGTCTATCTGTCGACCAACCAGGGTCTGCTGCACGCCATCGATGCCACGGCTCCCACCGACAGCGGTAGCGCTGACAGTAGTGGCGGCGAAGAATTGTTTGCCTACATGCCACCGCGTCTGCTCGCCAACTTGCCGGACCTGATGGAGAACAACAACACCGGTGCGCACATCTATGGGCTTGATGGCGGCATCACGCGCTGGCACACCGATACGAACAACGACGGCATCGTCAACAATGGCGAAAAGCTGTTGCTGGTGCTGGGCATGCGCCGCGGTGGCACCGCCTACCATGCACTGGATGTCAGTGACCCGGATTCTCCCCGACTGGCGTGGGTCATCGATGAGCTGAATACCGACTTTCCGCAACTTGCGCAAAGCTGGTCACGCATGTCGCTGATCAAGGTACGTGACGGTACCGGTGAGCGCAAGGTACTGGCCTTTGCCGCCGGCTACGATGCCGATGTTCAGGACCCTGTCAATGGGCCTGCCGTGTCCAGGGGCAACGCCATCTACATGGTCGATGACAGTGGTAATCCGCTGTGGCAGGTGGACAGTCGCGATCACGCTGCCATGCAATACTCGATAGCCTCGGACCTGACCGTCATCGATAGTGACAGGGACAGTTTTGCTGACCGGATCTATGTGGGTGACGTCGGCGGGCAACTCTGGCGTATCGACTTCGACGACATCAGATCGACACCGGATGTCACCCTGCTGGCCGATCTTGACGACGGCGATCATCAACCGATCTTCTATGCCCCCAGTGTGGCCTTGAACCGGGATGGCGGCGAGGAGTATCTGTCAGTCAGTGTCGGTTCGGGCAATCGCACCAATCCGCTGCTGGCCGGACTGCAGAACAATATCTACATGATCCGTGATACCGATGTCGACAAGGGACCGCCCGCCTCGGGCTTCACGACCATCGCACCTACCGACCTGTTCGATGCGACCAATGACACCATCAGTTCGGCCGATACCGATGTGGCAACCGACGCCCAGGAAGATCTGGACGATGCACGCGGCTGGCGCGTGGCGCTGACAACAAATGAAAAGGCGTTGTCGAGGCTGGTGACATTCGAAGGCAAGCTGCTGGCGACGACGTTCGAGGCAGAGCCGCAGACCGATCCGCTCAGCTGTGGATTCGATACGACAGGGCGGTTCTACATGATGGACATCGACAACGCAGCACCGGTGCCCGATCTGGATCCGAACAGCACTAGCAGCACCGACAGCAATCCGGCCGCTCGCAGCCGGGTGCTGGAAAGCTCGGGTATTCCCAGCTCACCGGTCATCGTCTTTCCCAAAGGCTCCGGCACGGTCCAGGTCATCGTCGACAAGGAGTCGGTGAACCTGATCAATCAGAAGCTCTCCCGTGTCTACTGGCACGCGCGCTGACAATCCGATGCACGAATCCCCGCACTGCACGCAAGGCTGCCTGACACCGACAGTATTCGCGGCATTTGCGGGTCCGTTCCGCTTCAATATCGTTGCGGGAAGCCGCTATCCATAACAATGGACCTTCTGACCTCACTGGCCTGATCATGGATATATACGCACTGCTGAAACGTTTGGTCGATTTTGACGGATCCGACCTGTATCTGGCCACCGGAGCGCCTCCCAGCGCCAAGTTTGCCGGCGAACTGACCGCCTTGAGTGATCAGCCCTACGCACGTGGCGAGGTCGAGGCAATAGCCCGGCAGATCATGAGCGAGGAGCAGTGCGAGGAATTCGATCGCGAGCTGGAAATGAACCTGGCGATTGCGCCCGAAGGCATTGGCCGCTTCCGACTCAACATCTTCAAGCAGCGCAATGAAGTCTCACTGGTGGCACGAAACATCCAGACCGAGATACCGCGTTTCGATGATCTGGGCCTGCCGGAGATTCTCAAGGAAGTCATTACTGCCAAGAACGGATTGGTGCTGTTTGTCGGCGGCACCGGCTCTGGCAAGTCCACCTCACTGGCCGCCTTGATCGATCACCGCAACAGCTTCAAGGGCGGGCATATCATCACCATCGAGGACCCCGTCGAGTATGTCCACCCTCACAAGAAATGTATCGTCAATCAGCGAGAGGTCGGCGTTGACACCAACAGTTTTCATGCAGCGCTGAAGAACACCCTGCGCCAGGCGCCGGACGTTATCCTCATTGGCGAGATTCGTGATCGCGAGACCATGGAGCATGCCGTGGCCTTTGCAGAAACCGGCCATCTGGCCATCTCCACACTGCATGCCAACAACGCCAATCAGGCGCTGGATCGCATCATCAATTTCTTCCCCGAAGAACGCAAGGCGCAGTTGCTGCACGATCTTGGCAACAACATCCGCGCCATTGTCTCGCAGCGTCTGGTCCCCACGGTCGATGGCAAGCGCTGTGCCGCCATCGAGATTCTGCTCGGCTCACACACCATCAAGCAGATGATCATGAAGGACCAGCTGGCCGACATCAAGGAGGCCATGCTCAAGTCCGAGAACCAGGGCATGAAGACATTTGACAGTGCGCTGTTCGATCTCGCCCGGTCCGGCCGCATCACGCAGGACGAGGCCCTGAAGAATGCAGATTCCGCCAATAATCTGCGTCTGCGTTTCAAACTGAGCGGCCCTGTCAACGATGAAGACAACAGTGATCTGCTGTTGCGCGGACAATTGCCCAGTCAGGCAGCAGCGGCCAAGGCGGCGGCAGAAGCGGCAAGCAAATCGAAGAGTGATGACAAGAGCGAGTCCGAGACGGCCGAGGCCGACGCTGATTCTGCCAGTCTGGACATTCATGCCGCCATGGCGCAGCAGATCGCCAATCATCGTGCCGCCAATGATGATGACAAAAAGACGCGCACCGAAGAGCCCGGTGGCAGCGGCAGTCTGGAGAAGGCCGCCGAGTTGTTCGAACTTTCACTCGAGGACACCTCCGAACCGGAACCGGATGAAGAATCCGGCGAAGATGAAAAACCACAGTTCGGCATGGGCCGTATCGGCTGAGCACCACGTTACATCAGCAACACTCGCAATTCCCCATCGCAGGCCAATGACAGGTATCCTCTGCCGTCATGGCAGATACCGTACGTTTCATACACACCGCCGACCTGCATCTGGACTCGCCACTGCGCTCTCTGGCTGCCAGGAATCCGGCCCTGGGCGACCTGTTGCGCGATGCCAGTCGGAGGCTGTTGCAGCGACTGATCGACACCGCTCTGGAGGAGCAGGTTGATGCCCTGCTGATTGCCGGTGATCTGTTCGATGGCGAGCAGGAAGATGTCCACACGGCCATGGTGCTGCAGCGGGAACTGCGACGTCTGCAGGCGGTGAACATTCCGGTGTTCATCATCTGGGGTAACCATGATGCCGAGACTCGTTTTCTGGAAAGCAGGATTCTCGACCTGCCTGACAACGTACATGCCTTTGACGGTCGTGGCGGCAGAAAGCATTTTGCCAATGATCGCGCTGTGGTGCATGGCGTCAGTTTCACCAAGCGCAAGACTCCGGAATCCCTGCTGGGCAAGTATGGCAAGGCCGATCCGCATTGCTTCAACATCGGCATGCTGCATACAAGCCTGACCGGTGCTGATGGTCACAACGATTACGCACCCTGCACGCTCAATGAGTTGATCGACAAGGGCTTTGACTACTGGGCGCTGGGTCATATTCACAAACGCCAGATTCACCACGAACAGCCGGCCATCGTCATGCCCGGTAATCCGCTGGGCCGACACATCAACGAGGCCGGGGAACGTTCGATCAGTCTGGTCACTCTCGCCAGTGGTGAAAAGCCGGATATCCGCAGCATCAATCTGGCCCCCGTGCGCTTCGAACGACTGCCGGTTTCACTCGATGGCATCGATGACCGAAAGCTTGCCTACGAGAAGATGCTCGAGGCATTGAATCGCTGCCGGGATTCCATGGATACCGACGTTCTCATCGTGCGCCTGGAACTGGAAGGCAGTAGTGTGCTGGCCAGCAGCTATCAAAGAGACCGTCAGACACTGCTCGTTGCCCTGCAAACCGAATACGAACATCGCGATGATCTGTGGATAGACAGTGTCAGTGCACGCTCTCTGCAACTGCCCGATGAACACGAAGATGCGGCCGAGAGCAATCATTCGATTGCCGCAGAATTGCAGACTCTGGTGGGCAAGGACTTGCTGGAGAGTATTTCCCTGCAGGAAGCCGTTGCCGAGGACCTGAAGCAATTGTCCAAGGCGCTGCCACCGGATCTGAACGGGCTGTTCGGTGCAACCCCCGAAGAGGAACGCGAGTTCATTCGTCACTCACTCTTGCCCGACGCCTCCGTATGGATGCTGCGCCAGCTGGAAGCTCAGACGTCCGTGGACAAGGACTCGGATGAAGGGGCGCAATCATGAGATTCGAGAAACTCAACCTGCGACGCTTCGGTCACTTCACCGATTTCGAACTGGAGTTCGGCCCGCAGACTCCCGGGGTGCCGGACCTGCATGTCCTGTACGGCCCCAATGAGGCCGGCAAGTCGACAACCCTCGCCGCCATCGCCGACCTGCTCTATGGCATCAAGCGAACAACCCCGTGGAATTTCCTGCACAACAACAATGTTCTGGAACTCGAGGCCACGCTTGAACAGGGTACGCAAAGCGTTCATCTCAAGCGTTTCAAGAATCACTGGGCCAATGCCTCTAATGATCGACTCGAGCGTTTTCCACTCGACTTGCAAGGCTTGACGCGTGATGACTACGCTCGCCGCTTCTCCTTCGACGAACAGACACTGCAGGCTGGTGGCGAGCAGATTCTCAACAGCGACGGCGATGTCGGCCAGGCTCTGTTCTCAGCCAGTGCCGGACTTGCAAATCTGAAAGGCCAGATCGATGAGGCGCTGAGTGATGCCAATGCGTTCTGGATGCCGAACAAGCGGGTCAATCTGCAACTGACCGATCTGAAGAAGGAGCTTGCCGAGAACAAGAAGCAGATGGAGGCCGCCAAACTCGACACCCGTGAATGGAAGCGGCGCTGCGACAAACTCGAGCACGCCACGCTACGACGTGACAAGCATCGTCAGCTGCGCGATGAACTGCAGCTGGCCTGTCGACAACTGGAAAAGCGCAAATCCGCCCAGGCTCTGGCTACGCACTATCGCAAACTGCTTGAGCAGCGTGATGCACTGTTGGAAGACGCCGTCGTGCCGATGGAACATGCTCGCGCGGCCGATTTCCTGACAGGGCAAAGCGCCAGACAATTGCTGGAGAAGACTCGCGACCAGCTTGAGGATTGCCGTATTGCCCAGGCCGCCCGCAGCGATCTGGAATCCCAGTTGCAGGAACTGCAGGAACGGCTTGCCGCGGCGACCCCGGATGCCAAGGCCCTGTTGCTGGTACAGGCAGCCAAGCGCATCCGCAATCTCTCCGATGAGAGCGCTGCGGTTTACGAATGGCAGCAGCAGCAGGCGCAGTGCCAGACCACGATCGAGCAGTGCGCAGTCGAGCTGGAATCGGCTCGTGAACGATTGGCGCTGCCACCGGGAACCTCTCTTGAGAACAAGTTGCCAGGCGAGAGCTTGCTGGCCGAGCTACAGACACTACTTGACACGGAACAGACCCTGTCGGCCGCGGTTCGTCATGCTCAGGCGGAGCTCGACGACCTGCAGTCACTACCCGAACAGATGGATGCCGCGGATGCTCGGGCTGATGCGGATACTGCGGCTCCCGATCTGGAGATTGCCAGCGATTTGCTGCGCAGCATTCAGCAGGAAGGGCTGAGCAATCAGCTGAGCGCCGCGCGGGAAACCTTGCTCGAAAGCCGGCACGCCCTGCGCACGAAGCTGGAAAAAGCCGGACTTTCAGTCGAACAACTGAGCCAGTTGAACCTGCCCGACGCAAGCTGGCTCGAGGACAAGCTCAGTGAGCTGAGTGACGGGCAACATCAGCTCGAGCAGTTGAACGAGCGCATCGCCACACTCTCCACCGAGATTCGTGACAAGCAGGAGCGTTGCACAGAACTGACACTGGCCGGCGCGCTTGATCCTGCACGGCTGAGCGATGCCAGAGAATCACGTGACAGCGCGTGGTCGGCACACAGCCAGGCCATCGATGAGTTGCAACCTCATCCGGCACTGCAGGCAAGCGCCCAACTGTTTGCGCAAACGCTGGGCAATCATGATGCCTTGCTGGCACAGGCTGCCAGCACCAATCAGGCCACTGCCGAACTGCAATTGCTTCAGACACAACTGCAGCGCCAGCAGGATGAACATCGCGATCTGACTGAAAGACAACTACCAGAACGACAAATGCTGCAGCAGCGTTGTGTCGAGCAGCTGAAAAGTGGTGTGGCAAGCTTCCACACTGCAGAGGCTATCGATGCCAGGCTGCTGCGCGCGCGACATGCTCAGGTCGTCAAGCTCGTTGCCGAGCAGGACACCATTGAATCGCAGGTGCTGGCTCAGGAAAAGCTTGAACTCAAGGCCTCGGAGCAAAGTCGCAAGCTGCTGACCATGCTCGCACCCCTGCAGTCTCCTGCTCGTCAGGAAGCACTCGGCAGATTGGCGCTCGACGATCTGCTGATGCAAGCGGGGAGCATTCTGGAAACGCTCAAAGCCGAGATGAGCGAACAGCAGGAAGCGAAGCGGGCTCTGGCCTTGCTGGCCGAAGCACATGCCAGACGAGGTGAGCAGCTGGATGCCGCAAAGCAGGAACTGACTGCCTGGCAGGCACAATGGGAATCTCTGACGAGCGACACACTGTTCTGTGGAATGCCACTGCCTCGGGCACGTGACTCCCTGTCCTGGGTGGCGAGCCTGCCTCCGGTAGTCCAGCGGCATCGTGATGCCACACAGGAATTGGACACTCTGTCCGGGCGGCTTGCCACGCGGGAGAAGGCCATCGTCGAACTGATGCAGGAGCTTGATGAAGAATCCCTGCCCGATGCCTTGCAACACCTGAATGCGGCCACGCAGCAGGTACAGGATCATGAGGCCTTGCAGACTCAGCTGAAAGCCCTGCAACAGAAGCTTGCGAAGAACGCTCAGACTCACGCAACCAGCCTGCAGGCTGTAGCGAGTCTGCGTCAGGAGCTGGGGGCCGAATCCGACCAGGACTTGCTGGCCTTGCTGATTCGCACCGAACAGCATCGCACACTCAATGATCGCTGCGTGGAGACGCTGGCGCAATTGCGCGATATCAGCGATGCAGACAACAGCGAAGAGGATATCGAGCAACTGTGTCAGGAAGACGATGCCGAGGCACTGGAACAGAAGCTGGCTGAACTGAGCACGCATTTGAAGGATGCCAGTGCCACTTACGATGAATCCAGCGAGGCCTGGGCCCTGGCCAATCGTGAGCTGGAAGATATCGGTGATGAAAGTGCCTATGCCCGCCTGAACCAGGAAAGACAGAACCTGATTCTGCAGACCATGGATCTGGCCAGACAATGCGCCATCGCCCGTGCCGGCCAGAAAGTACTGAATGCCGCCATGGCCAGGTTTCGCCAGGAACATCAGTCGGTCATTCTCACCGAGGCCCAGCAGGCCTTCACGACACTCACCGGCGGACGCTATGTACAGCTGCTGCCGCGTGATGATGGTAATGGCAACGAGCGCCTGTTCGTCGTCGATCAACAGCAGAAATCACGGGCCGTGACAGAGCTGTCTACCGGCACGCGCTACCAACTGTACCTGGCGCTACGTGCAGCTGCCCATGCCGACTACGCCACCCAGCGCCCACCGTTGCCTTTTGTCGCCGATGACATCATGGAATCCTTCGATGATGCCCGCGCCGGTGCCGCCTTTCAGGTGCTGGCAAGGATGGCAGAGAAAGGCCAGGTCATCTACCTCACGCATCACCAGCACCTGCTCGACCTCGCGCGCAAGGTCGTCGGCGAAGACCGCGTTCACATCCATCACTTTCAGTGAACTCGAAAACAGGCTTTCAGCCTGATTGTTTCAAGTATTCAACAACTTACCGGGGTCGGACCACAAGACTCACTAAACACCGCTTTTCGTACCAGAAAAGCGGCGTTTAGTCGCATGAATAGGCTTGTATCAGCCTGTATTCCTTATCAATTCAGTGACTTGGCGTGGTCCGACCCGATGGGCCCGATGGTTAGATGGCGAGGTAGTCGTGGCGGAGTTGTTCGTTGTCGAGGACTTCGGCGGCGGTGCCGCTGAAGACGATTTCGCCGGTGTCGAGAATGAGGGCGGAGTCGGAGAGCTTGAGGGCGGCCACGGCATTCTGTTCAACGAGGATGGTGGTGATACCGGTGTTCTTGACTTCGATCAGTGCCTTTTCTATGTCGTGACGTACCACCGGGGCCAGGCCTTCGTAAGGCTCATCGAGCAATAACAGCTTGATGTCGCGAGCAAGGGCGCGACCGATGGCCAGCATCTGCTGTTCACCACCGGACAAGGTCGTACCCTCCTGCTTGCGACGCTCCTTCAATCGGGGGAAAAGCTCGTAGATGCGCTCATAGCTCCACCCGCTGGAGCCGGCAATACAGGCAATGTCCAGATTCTCCTCCACGGTCAGACCGGGGATGATGCGCCGATCCTCGGGCACCAGCTGAATGCCGGCCAGAGCTGCCTCGAAATCCTGCTTGTCATGAATCGACTCCCCTTGCAGCCAGATGCTGCCACTGCGCAGCTCCGGGTTGGCCGCGCGCGCAATGGCTCGAAGGGTCGAGGTCTTGCCGGCGCCGTTGCGACCCAGCAATGCCACGATCTCCCCTTCATTGACGGAGAAGGAGACGTCCTGAACGATGTAACTGTCACCGTAGTAGGCCTTGAGTCCTTCCACACTGAAATAGGCATCATTGGATGGCGATGCTGCCATGCTTGCATTACTCACTAGACTTGTTCCTCACCCAGATAGGCTTCCTTGACGCGCGGATCCGCTTTCACCTCTTCCGGCGTTCCCTGGCAGATGATGCGTCCACCGGCCAGTACCGAGATGCGATCAGCCAGACTGAACACCACATGCATGTCGTGTTCGATGATGACCTTGGTCATGCCCTGCGCCTTGATGCGTTTCAGCAGATCGATCGTCGCATTGGTATCGTGGCGAGCCATACCGGCGGTCGGCTCATCCAGCAACAGTAATCTGGGCTGTTGGGCCAGCCCCATGGCCAGCTCCAGCCGTCGCTTGTCACCTCGGGACAGGCTACCGGCCTCGCTACCGATCAGTGAACCCAGGCCCAGATCCGTGAGGATGTCTTCCGCCTGCAATCGCACGTCATTCTCCCCGGAAAAGCGTCGGAACCAGCTGAGCTTGAAGGCCCCGTCACGCTTGGCCAGAACCGGAATCATGACATTCTCCAGCAGACTCAGTTCAGGGAAGATCTCCGGTGTCTGAAAGACGCGCACCACCCCGAGCTGATTGATTTCATGCGGCTGCTTGCCGGTCAGATTATGCCCATCGAACACGACCTGACCCGAATCAGGCCGCAGGCGCCCGATACAGACATTGAGCAAGGTCGACTTGCCCGCACCATTGGGCCCGATGATGGCGTGCGTCTCCCCTTCCCTGACAGACAGATCGATATCACTCAGGGCGTGCAGACCTGCAAAACTCTTGTGCACGTCAGCCACGTGCAAAACGGTGTTTTCCATGAGATACCCCTAGGAAGGATCGACCACAGCAGTGGTACTACTGCTGGTGGGTTGAGGTTTTTTACGGGTAAACAGGCCACCGATACGTCGCATGCCTTCCATGATGCCACCCGGCAGAAAGATGACCGTGACCATGAACAGCAGACCCAGTGTCAGATGCCAGCCATCACCGACGAACAGGCTGACCACTTCCACCACGACACTCTGCAAGCCGTCAGGCAATGCATCGAAAATCTGATTGAGCGTGCCCTGGTTGAATGCCGAGAAGATGTTCTCGAAGTACTTGATGAGCGCTGCACCGAGCACAGGCCCCAGCAAGGTACCGGCACCACCCAGGATGGTCATCAACACCACCTCGCCCGATGCTGTCCACTGCATGCGTTCGGCACCGGCCAGAGGATCGGTGACGGCCAGCAGCGAACCCGCCAGTCCGGCGTACATGCCGGAGATGACAAACGCCCAGATGAGATAGGGGCGCGTGTTCAGACCGGTATAGGACATCCGCGTCTGATTCGACTTGATGCCACGGAGCATGGTGCCAAACGGCGAGCGTGTAATGCGCAGCGCAATGAAGAAACCGATGATCAGCACCACGGCACAGAAATAGAAACCCGGTAGCCCGCTCATCTTCACACCGAACAGACTGGTGGATGGCAGTGAACGCCCGGTACTGATGCCTGCCATGGCATCAAGTACTCGAGCATCACTCAGGCTCAACTGCAAGCCTGTCTCCCCGTTGGTGATGGGTGTCAGCACCGAATAGGCCAGGTTATAGGACATCTGGGCAAAGGCCAGCGTCAGAATGGAGAAGTAGATTCCCGAGCGACGCAGACTGATGAAACCGATAAGGAAGGCAAACAAACCTGCCACCACGATGCTGAACAGCACGGCCGGCAGGACGTTCATGGTAAGCAGCTTGAACGACCAGACTGCGGTATAGGAACCCACACCCAGGAAGGCGGCATGCCCGAATGACAGATAGCCTGTCAGCCCGAACAGAATGTTGAAGCCGATGGCGAACACGCCGAAGATGGCGAATTTCTGCATCAGGTCGGGATAATCGGCACCGAATGGCGCCAGCCAGATCGGCATCGTCAGCACCGCCGCGGCAAAGGCAATGAAGAGGATCCAGTCGGATGTAGCAGAGGATTTAGTCATGATTTTTCTCCGGTTGGATTCCTAGTCTTCCATCACGCCCTTGCGACCCATGAGGCCCCGAGGACGCACCAGCAGGACAACAACGGCAACGAGATAGATGATGATCTGGTCGATACCCGGAACGATGCTCTTGATTTCATTCATCGAGGCAAAGGACTGCAGGATGCCCAGCAGAAAACCTGCAAGTACGGCCCCGCCCAGAGAGCCCATTCCGCCGACCACCACGACCACGAAGGAGAGCACCAGAAAGTCCATGCCCATGTGATAGTCCGGTGGCAATATCGGGGTGTACATGACCCCGGCAAGCCCGGCCACTACCGACGCCAGCCCGAATACGATCGTGAAGCGTCGCTGGATATCGATACCCAGCAGACCGACCATCTCCCGATCCTGCATGCCGGCCCGCACCACCATGCCGAAGGTCGTGAACTGCAGGAAGGCAAACACGCCGGCAATGACGATGAACGAGAACAACAGATAGATCAGTCGCCACCAGGGGTAGACCACGTTTTCCCCCAGGCCGAGAAAGGCCCCGATATTGGCGCTACCGGCAACGATGGCCGGCGCTGCCTGGGGAATCGGATTGGCACCGAAATAGTGTCTGATGATTTCCTGGCAGATGATGGCCAGACCGAAGGTCACCAGAATCTGGTCCGCATGAGGCCGCTTGTAGAAGTGCCGTATCAGGCCGCGCTCCATGATCAGGCCCAGCGCCAGCATCACGGGAATGGCCGCGATGATGGCCAACGGCACCGAATAGTCAACGATGATGCCCCCCACCACCGGAAACTTGGCTTCCAGGATGGGCACCTCCTTGTAGGCCTCGAACAAGGTAATGCTCTCGTCACGCACCTGAGTCGATATCGTCAGGATCTTGCGTAGCGTGACCGCACAGAAGGCACCGATCATGAAGATGGCCCCGTGTGCAAAATTCACGACACCCAGAGTGCCGAACACCAGCGTCAGACCCAGAGCAATCAGCGCATAGGCGCCGCCCTTGTCCAGGCCGTTGAGTAATTGAAGTATCAGTGCGTCCAAATGCTTGCCCCGTGCAGTTCAAGACCGTTCCGAAAAAGAGACACCAACCAGCGTGCCTGCATTCCTTGCAGCACCACGACGTGAGGGTCAGGGTATGTACTGTCAGCCACAATTGGCTGCCTGATCCGACATCGACAAGTCGGTCGGCGGCAAGTGCCACCGACCACATCGGTCAGATAGGTGACTGAAGATCGATCGCGCGGCGACAGACAGCCGCGCGACCTTGCCTGAGCGACGTATCGGTCAGAGGCCGACAAGCAGACTCGGGCTGTATCAGTCTGCAAGCTGTCAGATACCGTTGTTGCAGGTACCCAGGTCACCACCGGCGAACATCGGATGATCCACCGGATACTCGACCTGTGCACGAGGTGTGACTTCAACCACTTCCAGCAGATCGAATTGCGAGGATGGATTTTCCTTGCCCTTCACAACCAGCACATCCTTGAAGCACTGGTGATCACCGGCCCGGTATTCGGTAGGGCCATTGCCCAGGCCGTCGAACTTGTGACCTTCCAGCGCAGACACGACTTCGCACGGCTCGAAAGTACCGGCACGTTCACAGGCATCTGCATACAGCAGAGTCTGGACATAGCAGGTATGCGCGGCCTGTGAAGGTGGGAAGCCGTATTCCTGACCGAAGGACTTGACGAAGGCCTGGCTGCCGGCATCACTCAATGACCAGTGCCAGTTGGTGGAACCGAAGATACCCTTGACGTTTTCACCGGCACCCTGCGCCATGAGTCGTGAATACAGAGGCACCACGATCTCGAAGTTCTTGCCATTGACCTGCTTGTCCTTCAGGCCGAACTGGATAGCCTGCGTCAGGGAGTTGATCATGTCCTTGCCGTAGTGGTTCAGGATCAGGGTATCGGCACCGGAGTTCAGAACCGGGGTGATGTACTGACTGAAATCGCCCGCCCCCACTGGCGTCTTGACCTTCTCGACCGTGGTCCAGCCGATCGCTTCCGTGGAGGCGATGATGGATTCTTCCTGTGTCCAGCCCCAGGTGTAATCGGCAGTCAGATGATAGGCGCGACGATCGTTGCCATAGTTCTTCTCCAGTACCGGTCCGAGTGCGGCGCCAGACATATAGGCATTGAAGAAATGGCGGAAGCCATTGGCCTTCTTGTCCTTGCCGGTCGTGTCATTGGAGTGAGTCAGCCCGGCCATGAAGATGATGCCGGCATCCTGACACAGGCCCTGAACAGCCACGGCCACACCCGAGGAAGAACCACCGGTGACCATGACCACGCCATCCTTTTCGATCATGCGCTTGGCCGAAGCTCGAGCGGCGTCAGATTTGGTCTGGGTATCACCGGTCACGTACTCGACCTTCTTGCCCAGAATGCCATTGCCCTTGAGTTCGCTGGGTTGCATGGTATTCATCATGCCGCCATCGCCTTCGCCATTCAGGTGCTTGACGGCCAGCTTGTAGGCGCGCAACTCATCGGCCCCTTCATCGGCATAGGCACCTGACTGAGGGACGTTGAAACCGAGTGTCACCACTCCGCTATCGCCCGGATTGTTCAGGAAATCGGCGCCATAGGCATGGCGCGAGAAAAAAAGAGGGGCCCCGGTAATCGCTGCTGTCGCCGCACTGGCCTTCAGCACATCGCGACGGGACCAGACATTGGTGATGATTTTCTTGCTCATTGAACTCTCTCCTCGTGGTACTTGAATAGCAGTAGCCGGGTTGATTCCGAAAAATCACGTACGGCGGCGTTCATCAAGAGTGGTGTCCTGATGTAGCGTCCGCACAACCCGCCAACTACTGTGAATCAAAACCTGTCTAGCGCCTGAAAGCACAAGTGATGTGATCAGGCGACAAAAGACTGCGTCAATTATATGGAAACTGACCGTTTGGAAAGGAGCCGAGCATTTATTTGGAAAAACAATAGTTTATATAGGACTTGGTACTATTCGACATTTTGCAGACAGGCTTTGAACACCGTTTGTTACGAAAAGTAACGCGATTAGAGAGAATTGCCTCTGAAAACGAGACTTTCACGGGCCCGGCAGCATTTTTGTGCGTCATTCCGCTCAACGCATCTTTCGAATAGAGACCTGTCTCACAAAAAAGGCGTAACCGATCCGCCTCATGTAACCCACCAAACCTCAATCGACGGCGAGTGTTTCATCGAACAGCCAGCTATCCAGCACAGAGTGCACATCACTCACACCCTGCTTCTTCAGGGCCGAGAAATCCTGCAAAGTGGCTTCGACGCCACCCTCGGATAGCTGATCCTGCACGCTCATCAGGGTCTGACTCACCTGATTGCGGGACAGTTTGTCAGCCTTGGTCAGCAGGATATGCAATTCAGCCTGCCCCTGCTGCTGCAGTTCAATCAATGTCCAGTCGCTATCAGTCAGCGGGTGGCGGATATCCATGACCAGCACCAGTCCGCGCAGGCTGGGGCGTGAAATCAGATAGCGTGTCATCGCTGATTGCCACTGTTTCTGCTTGTCTCTGGACACCTGGGCATAGCCGTAACCAGGCAGATCGACCAGAAAACGGCGCTCATCGAGTGAAAAGTGATTGATAAGCTGTGTTCTACCCGGCGTCTTGCTGGTTCTCGCCAACTTGCGGTTTCGGGTTATGGTGTTGATGGCACTGCTCTTGCCAGCATTCGAACGTCCCGCGAATGCAACCTCCGCATCGGACTCGGGGCAGTAATACGGATCGCTGGCACTGGAGTGAAATTGTGCCGAAAAATACACCGAGTTCATGTCTGAGGTTCTATCCAGTTGATATTGACTGACAGGGGACACTTGTGTTGCCCGCCAGTCTGCTAAAATTCGTCGATCCCATGCGGTTTCGGCTGCCTACAGTCTAACCATTCGAACAAATTCAAGTCATCGTCGGAGTTTTCATGAAAATTTGGGCCCTTGCAGCCACTCTTGCCTTTGCCTGGTTAGCTAGTCCTGCCTCAGCCGCAGGTGACCCTGCAGCCGGACAAGCCAAGGCAGCCGTTTGCGCAGCCTGCCATGGCGCCGATGGTAAATCCATTATGCCTTCCTATCCGAACCTGGCCGGGCAGCACGCTGCCTATATTGCCAAGCAATTGACGGATTATCGTGATGGTAACCGGGTCAACGCCCTGATGTCAGGTCAGGCGACCAACCTCAGTGATGAGGACATTCAGGATCTGGCAGCCTATTTCGCCGCCATGCCCAAGCACGAGAACGTGGCCGCCGAAGAAAATCTGACTCTGGGTCAGGATATCTATCGCGGTGGCATCACCTCAGCCGGCGTTGCCGCCTGTGCCGCTTGTCATGGCCCAGCGGGACAAGGTAACCCTGGCGCTGCCTGGCCCGTCATCTCGGGACAGAATGCCCAGTACACCAGTGACCAGCTGAAGTATTTCCGTTCTGAAGAACGCGCCAACGACCCCAACGCCATGATGCGTGGTGTTTCCAAGCGCATGACCGATGCCGAGATCGACGCTGTTTCCAACTACATCGCCGGACTGCACACAGCCGCCGAATAAGCCCCGCGTACGCACGGCCTTTGCCACTGCGTACTCACCGCTTCAAAACGGTTCTGTCTGTTCACGATCGGCCCGCTAGCGGGCCGATTTCAGTTCTGCCTGTCGCGATTGTCAAACTGTGTTATTCGCAGTGAACGATTGAGTGGCAGGTGGGTCCATACAAAGATTCTGTCTATCACGAGGAACCGAACATGCATTTCACGCGACGCGGCTTTCTGTCTGCCACCCTGCAAACCACTATCGCCACGACACTGGGCGCAAGCCTGGCAGGCGTTGCCGGCAATGCCATCGCAGCAGGTGGTTACGAACTGATCAACCCGCCTCAGAACACGTCCACTCCCGACAAGGTCGAAGTCATCGAGTACTTCTGGCTGGGCTGCCCTCACTGCTACGCGTTTGAACCCAGCATTTCTGCCTGGGAACAGAACATGCCGGAAAATGTGGCCTTCATTCGTGAAGCCCCACCGTTGAACCCTTCCTGGGAACAGCATTCACGTGCCTTCTATGCAGCCCAACTGCTGGGACGTGAGCATGATTTTGTTCCAGCCATGTTCAAGGCGATCCATGAAAATCGCCAGCGCATGAGAAAGCCTGAAGACATCGCCGATCTGGCTGCAGCACTGGGCATGGACAAGGAAAAATTCCTGAAAACCATGGATTCATTCGGCGTTCAGACCAAGATGAATCGCTCCATGCAACTGGCCAAGGGCGCAGGCCTCAGCGGCGTACCTTCGGTTGTGATCAACGGCAAGTACCGTACAGGCGCAGGCCTGGCCGGTGGCAACGAAGCCATCATCACCGTGATCAACGAAACCATCGCGATGGAAAAGAAGGCAATGGGTATCGAGTAACACTCGAAACGACGATACGCACCGCCGCCGCAAGGCGGCCGATCGTCACCAGTCTGAAATGAAAAAGGCCGCTGAGAACCAGCGGCCTTTTTTGTGCCGTTCATATCGGTGAGTACAGGATAAGGAGTGTCCTGCGATCTCTGCAGAGCCGGTCAGCCCTCAGAAACCGGTAGCACCACCCCCATCCACCAGCAGCACCTGACCGGTGACATAAGCCGCTGCAGGCGAGGAGAGAAAGGCGCAGGCCCAGCCAATATCCTCAGGCTTGCCCAACGCATTCATGGGGATGCGGCTCATGATCTTCTGCTGCCGGGGGATATCACCGGCCGTCGCCTTGCGATACAAGTCGGTATCGATCCAGCCCGGAGCCACGCCGTTGATGCGCACACCGCGACCTGCGAATTCTGCGGACAGGCCTCGGATCACACCATTGATGGCTGTTTTCGACACCGTGTAGCCCAGGACATTGGGCTGACCGATATACGCCGTCATGGAAGAGATGAAGGTCACCGAACCACCGCCATTGGCCATCTGCTGACGAATGATGTGCCGACTCAACTCCAGTGCGCCACGCACATGGACATCGAAGACCGAATCGAAGTCGGCCATATCGCTTTCCTCGAAAGGCTTCTTCAGCGTATTGCCGGCATTGTTGATCAGGATATCGATATTGCCGTACTCGTTCTCCAGCCGCTGCACGAAGGCCGGTATGGACTGCAGATCCGTGATGTCCAGTACCTCGGCATGGCAACCGTCTCCGATCGTCTTGCACGCCTCATCCAGCACCTCGGCACGTCGCCCGGCAATGATGACCCTGGCGCCACTGGCGGCCAGACAGCCTGCGATGGCAAGCCCGATACCCGAGCCACCTCCGGTGACCAGCGCCGTCTTGCCCGAAAGGCCGTAGACCTGTTGTAGCTTGTTCAATGCCGCGTTCTCATTCATGAGTCAGATCAATCATCACTTTGAAGGTTGTGTTACGTACGCTTTCCCAGTAATCGAAAGCCTGATCGGCCTGTGCCCAGGGAAAGACTCGGGAGATCAGCGTATCGGCAGCGGCGCCATGCTCTTCCAGATAGCTCACCACATCATTGAAGTCCTGACGCGTGGCATTACGAGAGCCGAAGATATCCAGCTCCTTCAGATTGAAGTACTTGGTGTCATAGCTCACCTCGGCCTTGGCATAGCCGACATACACCACCCGTCCGGCATAGCAGGCAATATCGATGGCACCCCGAAACGTCTCGGGCAGACCAACCGCCTCGATAACCACATCGGCACCATCGCCGTTGGTCAGGGCATTGACTGTCTCTTCCAGGTTTTCACTCAGCGGGTTGATGACCTGCTCCACCCCGAGCCCCAGCAGGATGTCTTTCTTGCTCTCACTGACTTCCACTGCGATGACACGCGCACCGCGCTGCAGAGCTCCGATCATGGCGCCCACACCGATCATGCCTGCACCCAGCACGACTACCGTGTCGTCAGCCTGCACGCTGGCGCGTCCGACAGCATGAAAACCCACGGACAAGGGCTCAACCAGTGCCAGGCGATGTGGTGGCAAGGTGTCATTGAGAATCAGTCGGTCATGCTTGACTGCCAGTCGCTCGGACATTCCTCCATGCTGCTGCACACCCAGTGTCTTGTTGAATCGACAGGCATTGGTTCGTCCCTTGCGACAGGAAGAACACTGACCGCATTCGGTATAGGGCACGACAATCACCTGCCTGCCGATACCGAACTCCTCCGGCACATCACTGGCGGTTGCGAGAATCGTCGCTCCAATCTCGTGACCTGGTATGCGCGGTAGCTCCGCCAACGGGTTTGCACCGCGATAGGTGTTGAGGTCACTGCCGCACAGGCCCACGTGATTCACCTGCAGGAGAACTTCCCCCGCCCCCGGATTGGCCTCGGCAACGGCTTGTATTTCCGACTGCCCCACCTCGGTAATGACCAGTGCTTCCATTATCTCTCTGCTTGTATTGTGTTGTGTAAGGAAATGCCCTGCGCCAGCAAGTGGCGCAGGGTTCTGGAGCTACATGAAGTCAGCGACGTTGTCTTTCGTGATCAGAATGCCGTCGATCGGCGTGAACTCGGGCACCTCTTCACCATTGATGATGCCGACCAGGTTCTTGACACTTTCCTGACCCATGCGGACGTTGTCCTGCTTGATATCAGCTGCCTGCTCGCCGGCTTCGATGGATTTCAGGTTGCCGGGATTGCCGTCGAAGCCCACAATCAACGTGTCCTCCAGAATGCCTCTTTCCTTCGCAGCGGACACGGCAGCCAGGGCCATGGGGTCGGATGCGGCAAAGATCGCCTTGATGTCAGGATTGGACTGCGTCATGTTGATCGTGGTGTCATAGCCACAGGCTTCCTGCCAGTCACAGATGTGGAAGATGACGTCCAGACCCGCAGCTTCGGCGGCATTCTTGACGCCGTCACGACGTGCGTTGCCCGTCTGATGTCCGGCAGAACCACCCAGAATCAGCACGGTGCCTTCCTTCAGATTGTCGACGATGTACTGTCCAGCCACACCGGCTGCTGCCAGGTTGTCTGTCTGCACCAGACTCTTGATGTGCGGATGCTCGATACCGGTATCCACCGCGACCACGGGAATACCGCGGGCTGCTGCCATGTCCAGAGAATCCCCGAAGGCACGGTTGTCCACTGAACCGATGATGATGCCGTCCACACCCATGTTGATGGCACGATCCACGGCATCCTTCTGCGCCGCTGCATCTGCCTGGGTGGCCGTCAGGTCGATGAATTCGACACCCATCTCATCGGCCTGTGCCTTGGCGGCATCGCCGACACCGACCCAGAAAGGCTGATCGGTGGAATAGCCTGTGTAGGCGATCTTCAGGTCGGCAGCAGCGCTGACATTGGCTGCCAGCAATCCGCCTGCGGTGGCTGCCAGAATGGCAAGCCGGTTGAATGTTCTGCGTTTCATGGTCAAGGTTTCCTCCAGTGACTCTTTGGTATTCGTCTGACGACGAGCGTTACTTCCTTCTCCGTAGCCTGTTCTGGACTAGCGCTTCGGTCGGTTTCTCATGTCCAGAAATACAGCCAGTATGATGATCACGCCAATGGCGATACGCTGCACCGATGTGCCGACACCCAGATAGGCCAGGCCTACGATAATGGTCTGCATGATCATCATGCCGATGATGGTCTTGCCCACCCCGCCGCGACCACCAAACAGGCTGGTACCACCGATAACCACCGCGGCAATGGCAAACAACTCGTAGGACTGGCCACGCGATGACTGGGCAAAATTGAGCTTGGAGACCTCCACGATAGCCGCGGTGGCCGCCATGAACCCGCCGATGGTGTAATAGATGACTCGGCTTTTGGCAACGGCGACACCCGACAGACGCGCCACCTCTTCATTGCCGCCGATGGCATAGGCATGATTGCCCAGGCGCGTCATGCGCAGAAATATGCCGATGACCAACGCCGAGGTAAACATGATGGAGATGGGCATGACAAATCCGGTACCCAGCATGCGGAACGAGTCGGGAAAGCGCGACAGATCCTGACCACTACCCAGTAGCTCGGCAATGCCCTTGTAAGCGGTCAGCCCACCGAGTGTGACGATGAACGCAGGCACGCCGGAGAACACCTGCACCATTCCATTGAGCCATCCGCAGAAGGCACCAGTGGCCAGTCCGATCACGATTGCCAGCCACACTGGCAACTCGAAATTGACGAGCATGATGCCAACTACCACACCGACCACCGCGAAGATCGAGCCGACCGACAGATCCAGACCACCAGATATCAATACAACTGTGGTACCACAGGCAAGAATCGCCAGGATAGAGGCCTGAGTCATGATGGTAAACAGGGTATTGACGTTGCGGAACGGTTCCGACAATGCGTAGAAGACCGCATAGATCGCGACCAGTGCCAGAAACACCTGCCCGATCTGCCTGACCTGATGCATCAGTGCATCCCGCGACAGCCGCTGCGACTCAAGCGGCGCGCCCTGCTCGACTTGTTCGTTCATGCCTGCGCTGCCTGTGGTTCGTTGGCGCCGGTAATCAGCGCAACCAGTGAATCTCCGTCTACCTCAGACACATCGCGGGTGGCAATGTGCCTGCCCAGTCGCAGCACCATGACGCGGTCGCAGTAATGCAGTACATGCTGCATGTTGTGCGTGATCATGATGACCGACAGACCGTGATCCTTCAGTGAGGTCACCAGATCCATCGCCATCTGAGATTCACGCACACCCAGAGCCGCCGTCGGTTCATCCAGAATTGCCACGCGCTTGCCGAACATGACGGTCTTGCTCAAGGCCACGGCCTGACGCTGACCACCGGAAAACGCTTCCGCCTCGCGATAGATATCGGTGATGCGGATATTGAGCTTGCCGAACAGCGCACGAACCTCGTTGTCCATGCGGCGAAAATCCAGAAAACCGAAAACCCGCCCCAGAAAATCATCACGCACGATTTCCCGTCCCAGAAAGATATTCTTGGTCACCGTCAGCTCATTGACCAGCGCCAGATCCTGATAGACCGTTTCGATGCCGGCACTCTTGGCGGCGGTAGGCGAATCGATCTGTACCGCCTGACCATCGAAATACAACTGCCCTTCATCCCGACTGAGCGCGCCGGTGATGGCCTTGATCAGCGTGGACTTGCCGGCGCCGTTGTCACCCACGACCGCCAGCACCTCACCGGTTCTGAGGCGCAGATCGACATTGTCGACCGCCACGACTCCGCCGAAGCGTTTGGTCACGCCCAGCGCCTCGAACACATGTCCCGGTTCGGAACGCGCATTGTTCACCATGATCTTGCACACTTGCACATCGTGCGACATACTCCAAATGTCCTTTATACATAAGAAACCATTTTTCCGATTCCACGTCAAATGATTTTTGTGGATAAAGAACATTTTCCAAATCGAGGCTCGGCAAATGAAGCGCAACAATCGCTACAAGGACATCCACAATCGATGTCTTGACCAGATCAGGCAGTTGCCCACAGGCGCCGAACTGCCTACCGAGAGCAAGCTCTCCGAAGAGCTGGAAGCGAGTCGCACAACCATCCGTGCGGTACTTTCCCACTTGGCAGAGATCGAACTGATCGACTGGCAGGGGCGCAAGAAGACCATCCTGCGCAAACCCCTGAAACGGGATTACTTCGTTTCTGAAGAGACGCGCTCAACCCACCAGATCGTCGAGCATGCCTTCATGGAAAACATACTCGGCGGGCATTTCGATGTCGGCGTCCTGCTCAATGAATCCGAGCTGGCTCGTCAGTTTGACGTCAGCACATCGGCTGTCAGGGAATTCCTGATTCGTTTCTCACGCTTCGGCCTGATCGAAAAAGCCCCGAATCGAGGCTGGATACTCAAAGGCTTCACGCAGAAATTCGCGCTGGAACTCAGCGATGTGCGCGAATTGTTCGAACAACGCTCGGTACGTCTGTTCGTGAACCTGCCCACCGACGATGACGCCTGGCAGGCCCTGGCAAGCTTGCAACAGGAGCACCTCGCTCTGCAGGCTCGCCTGAAACAGGATTACCTGCAGTTCTCCAATCTGGACAACCGCTTTCACAAGCTGATCAACAGTGCCTCGGACAATCGCTTCATCAACGATTTCTACGACCTGATCACCATCATCTTCCACTACCACTACCGATGGAACAAGAAGGACGAGCTGGAGCGCAACACCGCCGCTGTCGCCCAGCACCTCGACATCATTCAGGCCTTGATCGACAAGGACGAAGATAAGGCATTGGCCGCCTGCAAGATCCACCTGGCACAGGCTCGACAGACACTGCTGAGTTCGATCGACTGGGAGAAGTGATTGTGCAGGTGAACAACTCACTGTCCGAACTGTACTAACCTGCTGAACGTTTCCTGCCCTCTAATTGCCTTATGATGGAGGTGTCCGGTCGAGTGGGGCATTGACAAGGGAACAGTGCCATTCCATTGACCGGGAAAGGACTTCACGGCATCCGCCGTGGTGGATTTCGCAAACTCCCGGAGTCAACTATGACGACGAAGGAATCCGGCAGGATACAGACGCCATTCGACTATCTGGCCAACTGGTCAGACGGAATGCAGTGTTGGCAAGCCATCAATCGCCTGCAATCCGAACCAACGGTCAGCGCCGCATCAGCCAGAAGCATCGGCCTGAACCGAGCCATGGAGCTGATTGCACACGCCCGCAAGCACTCACCGCTGTACTCGGAATATTACGACGCCATACCAGCAGGCTCCCCTCTGCAAGACTATCCACCTGTCTGCAGAAGCACCCTGATGGGCAATTTCGACCAGTGGGCTACTGATCGCCGTGTCGACAGAGAGTCTGTCGATCGATTCATCTCGACCACGGACACCATTGGTGAGCGCTATCTGGGGGACTACCTGGTCTGGACCAGCAGTGGCACCAGTGGTGAACCTGGCATCTACATCCAGGACAGACATGCATTGTCGATCTACCAGTCATTGCTGGCGGTCAGGTATCAGCAAAAAAGCCAGAACACGAAATATCACGACCCCTGGCATCTGGCCTTCGATACCAAACGCATGGCCATGATTGCCGCACTGG
>CBDUIJ010000052.1:0-23991 GCA_965367215.1 uncultured Granulosicoccus sp. | reverse complement strand
TGCCGCCGTGCTCGGTGAACAGTCGAGTGAGTCTGTCGGCAGGGTAGCGCCGTGAGCCTGCGCAATGATCTCTTGCTCAATGCACTGTTACTGGCCAGTCTGGCCTGCCTGATGGTCCTGTCGCTGACGATCGGTCCGTTGAAGCTGTCGATGCAGGAAGTGCTGGCAGCCCTGTTTCAGGGTGGGCCGACGAGCCTGTTACCGGAATCGCTGGCCGATATCGACAGAGCGGCTCGCCTGCATCTGATCGTCACCGAGATTCGTTTGCCGCGAGTTCTGTTGGCCATCATCGTCGGTGCATCCCTGGGGATGTCAGGTGCCGCCTTGCAGGGTCTGTTGCGCAACCCATTGGCGGAGCCGGGTTTGCTGGGTGTCAGTGCCAGTGCCAGCCTGGGTGCCGTGCTGTGCCTGTATTTCGGCCTTGCCACCATCAGCGCCTGGCTGCTGCCAGTGTCTGCCATGTTCAGTGCGGCTTTATCGACCCTGTTGCTGGCGCTGTTTGCGCATCGTTCGGCCAACAATCTGACGCTGATTCTGGCGGGTATCGGTTTGTCTTCATTGGCAGCTGCATTGATATCACTGGCCATCAATCTGGCACCGACCCCGACTGACGTTCAGGATATCGTGCTGTGGCTGATGGGCTCCATCGCCGATCGCAGCTTTGATGACATACGGCTATGCCTGCCGTTTGTTCTGGCAGGTCTTGGCCTGCTACTGTCCTGTGGCAGGGAGCTGGATGCCCTGACGCTCGGGGATGAAGAAGCGCAGAGTCTGGGTGTCAGCCCGGCTCGGCTGAGGCTGAAGGTCATCATCGGCACGGCCTTGTGTGTCGGTGCCAGCGTTGCAGTTGCAGGTGCCATCGGCTTTATCGGACTGGTGGTTCCGCACATGTTGCGTCGTGCTACAGGCTACCACCCGGCGCGTCTGTTGCCAGCCAGTGCCCTGGGTGGTGCATTGCTGCTGCTGGCGGCCGACATCGTCCTGCGACTGGTCAGTCAGGATTTCGAACTGATGCTGGGCGTGGTGACTTCGCTGATCGGTGCCCCGTTCTTCCTGTTGCTTGTCATGCGCAGTCAGGCGGAGGTACCGCGATGACTTGCCTGGACTTGCAGGATGTCTCGGTACAACGAGGTGAGCGGTGCCTGGTGAACAAGGTCAGTCTGCAGATTCCGGCTGGTAACTTGTTCGGATTGATTGGCCCCAACGGTGCCGGCAAGAGCAGTCTGTTGCGAGCCGTGGCGCAATTGCTTCCACATACCGGCCATTGCCATCTGGGGGCGCAGCGGCTGGAGCAGACCTCTCCAAGTTGGCGCGCCCGGCGGCTGGGCTATCTGGCACAGGCCGGTGAACTGGCCTGGCCCATGGCGGTCAGGGACTTCGTGTTTCTGGGCAGACTGCCGCACAGAGGCTCCGGCCTGTCGCTGGGCTGGCGACGCTCGGCCGACCACGATTCAGGCCCGGCGAGCACACAGACAAACGAAGAGGCAGTCAATCTGGCCCTGAAACAGACAGGCCTGACCGAGCTGGCACACAGACCCTTGAATCAGCTCTCCGGCGGAGAGCTCGCAAGGGTGCGATTGGCACGTGCGCTGGCGGTGAATGCCGATGTGCTGCTGGCCGATGAGCCCTGCGCGTCCCTCGATCCGTTTCACCAGCTCAGCGTGATGGAGCTGCTGCACGCTCAGAGTCGACAGGGCCGGGTGGTCGTGGTCGTGTTGCACGATCTGACACTGGCCAGCCGCTTCTGCGATCAGTTGCTGCTGCTGCATGAAGGTGCTGTGGTGGCCGCGGGTGAACCACGCCGGGTGCTGACTCCCGACAATCTGCAAAGGGTCTATCAACTACAGGCCATTCACGGTGAATTCCGTGATCAACCCTATATCGTGCCGTGGCAGAGCTCCTCTTCGGCAACGCCTGTCAATTCCACGAACAAGCCAGGCTTCCGCCTGCAAGATGAGGTTCCAGTTCAATGATAACCGTCGTAGTGTGTACGACCTGCGGGCAGCAGGAAGACAGTGTCGATGGCAAGCGCCCGGGAGAGCACTTTGCCAATCGTGTGGAAGAAGCACTGAAACAACATGCCTTGAGTGATGTCGGCGAACCGGTGGTGCAGCTGCAACGCACACGCTGTCTGATGTCCTGCAAACGCTCCTGCTCGGCAGCCCTGCACCAGAGTGGCAAGTACAGCTACGTCTTCGGTGAGTTCACACCGGATGTCGACAGTGCCGAGGCCTTGCTGGATTTTACCGCCGGCTACCGAGTGTCGGATACCGGACAGGTGCCGTTCAAGCAATGGCCGCAGGGCATCAAGGGGCACTTTGTGGCTCGCATACCGCCCTTGCAGTTTGCCGAAGCAGCAGGTCGCACTGAATCATCGATTTCAAGCAGCAAGAGTGAGGTTACCCATGGCTGATGTACAGAAAATTCCCGCCACCATCGTTACCGGTTTTCTGGGTAGTGGCAAGACCACGCTGGTGCGCAACATGCTCGAATCGGCAGCGGGTTTGCGTATCGCGGTCATCGTCAACGAATTCGGTGAGCTGGGTATCGATGGCGACATTCTCGAGCGCTGCAGTCTGGGTTGCGCCGAGGGAGAGGAATCGCCCGGCAATGTCTATGAGCTGGCCAATGGCTGTCTGTGTTGTACGGTGCAGGAAGAATTCTATCCGGTGATGCGCTTGCTGCTGGAGCGTCGTGAGCAGATCGATCATGTCGTCATAGAGACTTCGGGCCTGGCTCTTCCCAAACCACTGGTTCAGGCATTCAACTGGCCCGAGATACGTAATGCCTTTACTGTCGATGCGGTGGTGACCGTGGTCGACACGCCTGCAACAGCCGCCGGTCAGTTTGCCAATGATCCGAAGGCCGTTCAGCAGCAACGACTGGCAGATCCGAATCTGGATCATCAGTCCGCTCTGCATGAGCTGTTTGAGGATCAGCTGATGGCTGCCGATCTGGTCGTTCTATCCAAGACCGATCTGGTGGATGAGTCCGCTTGTCAGCAGGTCGAGGAACTGGTCAGGCAGGAGCTGCCTGCGCAGGTCAAGATCATCAAGAGCGAATATGGCAAGGTGTCCAACAGCCTGTTGCTGGGTCTGGGCAGTGCCAGCGAGGAGACGATCGACCAGCGTCAGGGTCATCACGAGCACGGTGAGGGTCATGAACACGACCACGATCATGACCAGTTCGATTCCATTGTCATCACGCTTCCCGTGATGGATCGCAGCCGATTGATGGAGGTGCTGGCAGAGCTGGTAGAGCAGCACACCTTGTTCCGGATAAAGGGATTCGTGGCGGTCGACGGGAAACCGATGAGAATGGTGGTGCAGGGTGTCGGGCGACGTTTTGACAGCTATTTCGATCGCCGCTGGCAGGGGGACGAAACGCCCCATACGCAGCTGGTGCTGATCGGACAGCATCTGGACGAAGGTCTGTTACGAGATGCCCTGATGGTTGCCAGTGCAAAGTGCCGGGAAAAGGCCACTGTTGTCGAGACGTCCATCAGCCAGCCTGAACACTCCGAGGTCATCTGATGCATCTGCTGTCGTCACAACCCGGTGGTTATGTAGAGGATACATCCGTCATCACAAGGATTGACCAGCAGCCTGGTGAGCTGGTCATTCTCAGTGCGGCGGATACGACACTGGCGTTGTTGTCGGCAGCCCATCCGAAAGCTTCCGCCGAACCATTTGCGGATGTCTATCCCGCCGTGCGTCTGACCAATCAGATGCACCTGCGACAACCGGCATCGGTGGATCTGTATATCGAACAGATTCTGCAGCATGCGAAGGTGATCGTGATCGACCTTCTCGGCGGCGAGGGCTATTGGCCCTACGCCGTGGGCCGAATCGTCGAGCTGTGCGAGGAGCGCGGCATTCATCTCGTCATGTTCTCCGGTGACAATTCCGAAGATGGCAATCTGTTGATGAAGAGTACCGTCGAGGCTGCCGTATGTCGTCAGCTGTGGCGCTATCTTCGTGAAGGCGGTATCCACAACGCCCGGAATTTCTACCGACTGCTGGGTGACAGCTTCTTCGACTTGCCGGCCGAGGTGGATGGGCCGGAACCCTTGCCTGCCCTGAGTATTCTGCCTCCCGCGCACAGTGAACAGAATGACTGGCAGAGTCGATGGCTGCCGGGGGCCCCTTGTGTGGCGATCGTCTTCTACCGTGCGCATCTGCAGTCGGGTAATACCTCGGTGTTTCTGCAGCTGTGTGAGGCGCTGCAGGCACAGCAGCTCAACCCCTTGCCACTGGCGGTGGCCTCCCTGAAAGACCCGCAGGTCATGAGCGGCATGCAGCTGCTGTGTGAACAGCATGAGGTGGCCCTTATTCTCAATACCACCGCCTTTTCCCAGTCTGCCATGGAAGATCCCGGCGATCATTCGCTGATGGGGGATATCCCTGTGGTGCAGGTCATTCTGTCTGGCGGCAATCAGGAAGCCTGGGAGTCAGACATGCAAGGTCTGTCGCCCAGTGATATTGCCATGCACGTGGCACTGCCGGAAGTCGATGGTCGTATCATCAGTCGGGCCGTCAGTTTCAAGGGGTTGCAACGACGCTGTGAGCTGACTCAGTGCGACATCGTGGGCTATCAGGCACATGCCGAACGGCTGCAATTCGTTGCCGAGCTGGCGCGCCGCTGGTGCCGCCTGCGTTCACTGCCGAACAGTGACAAGCGCCTGGCCTTGATTCTCGCCAATTACCCAACCCGTGAAGGGCGACTGGGCAATGGGGTGGGGCTGGACACCCCCGCGTCGGTCATCAACATATTGCAACACCTTCAGGGTGAGGGGTATGGCACGCAGGATCTGCCTGCCGATGGCAATGCCCTGATGCAGGAGTTGAAGGAAGGGATCACCAATGATCCATCGCAATGGTTGTTGCGTCCAGCTCGGCAGAGCCTGGACCTGCAGGATTATCTGGGGTTCTTCTCCCGCTTGCCGGCATCCATCCGCAGTGCGATGAACGAACGCTGGGGGCCGGCAGACAAGGATCCGATGCTGCGCCAGGGGCGCTTCATGATTGCCGGCTTGCGTTGCGGTCAGGTGTTTGTCGGTATTCAACCGGCGCGTGGTTATGAACTGGACCTGATGGCCAGCTATCACGACCCTGACCTCATACCGCCACACCATTATCTGGCGTTCTATGTCTGGTTGCGCGAACAGTGGGCGTGTGATGCTTTCGTGCATGTCGGCAAGCATGGCAACCTCGAATGGCTGCCGGGCAAGAGTATTGCCCTGAGTGGTGAGTGCTGGCCGGATATCGTGCTTGGGCCGATGCCGCATCTATACCCGTTCATCGTCAATGATCCCGGTGAAGGCTCGCAGGCCAAACGCCGCGCTCAGGCTGTCATCATCGATCATCTGATGCCGCCCTTGACCCGAGCCGAGAGTTACGGACCTCTGCGTGATCTGGAACGGCAGATCGATGAATACTATGAAGCCCTGCTACTGGATCGCCGTCGCGCCGATGTATTGCGTGAGCAGATTCTGGCGCATATCGTCGAACACGATCTGCATCGGGACGTCAATCTGCCCGCTCCGGCAGATGCCGAACAGGAACAGGCGCTGCTCAACAGCATCGATGCCTATCTGTGTGAGTTGAAGGAAAGTCAGATCAGGGACGGCCTGCATGTGTTCGGTGAGTCGCCAACGGGACGTCTGCGCCGCGATACGCTGCTGGCTCTGGCTCGTCACCCGGTGGGTAATGGCGGAGGTTCGGACAACAGTCTGATTCGCGCCCTGGCGCAGGATCTGCAGCTGGGCGGCGGCTTCGATCCTCTGGTGATGGCAGACTGGGGTGCCGAGTGGTCGGGGAATCGCCCGGCCATATTGCAAGGTTGCTCCTCCGAGCTGTGGCGAACTGTAGGTGATACCCGGGAACGACTCGAGTATCTTGCCATGCAGTTGATCGAACCGACCCGGTTGACACCGGGGGATGTCGCTCAGGAAGTGCCGGGGTCAGAAGCACTGCAGACGCAGCTTGTCCAGTGGTCGAATACACAGGCTGTGATGTCACGTCTGCGGTTGCAGCTGCGTCCGAGTCTGGATGCCTGCGGTGAGCAGGAGCTGTATCAGCTGGCACGCGGTCTGTCCGGTCGCTTCGTGCCTGCCGGTCCCAGTGGCGCACCGTCACGCGGGCGTCCCGATGTGCTGCCTACGGGCAGGAATTTCTTTTCGGTGGATACCCGGGCGATTCCGACCATGACCAGCTACGCACTGGGCTCGCGTTCGGCGGAACAACTGGTCGTACGCTATATGCAGGAGCATGGCGACTATCCGCAAACCATTGGCCTGTCGGTCTGGGGAACATCGACCATGCGTACCGGGGGCGATGACATTTCCCAGGCCTTTGCCCTGATCGGTGTACGTCCGCAATGGGCGGATGGCAGTCATCGTGTCAGTGGTTTCGAGATACTGCCCATGACTGTGGTGGATCGGCCTCGAGTTGACGTCACGTTGCGTGTATCGGGTTTCTTCCGCGATGCCTTTGCATCCGTGATGCGCCTGTTCGATGCGGCTGTGCAGGCTGTGGCCGAGCTGGATGAGCCGGAAGCGGTGAATCCGATTCGTGCTCGCATACAGCGAGAAACCCGGGAGCTGGAAGCACAGGGCATGGCAAGTGAGGATGCGCGTCGTCTGGCCGGGCATCGTGTGTTCGGCTCGCGTCCCGGTAGCTATGGCGCTGGTCTGCAAGGGCTCATTGATCAGAAGCACTGGACAGATGACGAGGACCTGGCAACGGCCTATCTCAATTGGGGCGGCTATGCCTATGGTCAGCATGATAACGGGACCGAGGCCAGGGCAAGCTTCTCGACGCGGCTCGGTAGTCTCGATCTGGTCATGCACAATCAGGACAATCGAGAGCATGACCTGCTGGATTCCGACGACTACTACCAGTTTCAGGGGGGCATGACGGCGGCCGCAAGACACTTGAGTGGCAGGCAGCCCAGTGTCATGTTCGGCGATCACAGCAACCCGCTGGCGCCAGCCATTCGTACCCTGGACGAGGAAATCAGTCGTGTTGTCCGTTCCCGTGTCACCAACCCGAAATGGATTGCGGGTGTGAAGCGTCATGGCTACAAGGGCGCGTTCGAGATGGCAGCGACCGTGGACTATCTGTTTGCCTATGACGCAACCGCCCATGTCGTGCGCGATGATCAGTACGCGCGGGTCACGGATGCCTATGTCGAGGACGAAGATACCCGGCAGTTTCTGCAGGAGTACAACCCTGATGCCCTGCGGGAGATCTGCGAACGCCTGCTGGAGGCCATGCAGCGCGGTCTTTGGCAGGAGCCTGGCGATTATCGCGAGCGACTCGAAGCTCGACTGCTTGCTGCCGAGGCATCGCAGGAAGGCGCTGCGATAGGTGCTGGCCATGCAGCCACAGCCGCCACTGAAAGCGGAGCCCCCGCATGAGCATGACTGTCTTGAACCACTCGCCTGCGGATACCTTGCCGGTGTATCCGTTCACCGCCTTGCAAGGACAGTCCTCGCTGCAACTGGCATTGAAGCTGGTCGCTGTCGATCCACGCCTGGGTGGTGTGCTGATCGAAGGTGCACGCGGTACGGCGAAGACAACCAGTGCACGTGCTCTGGCGGATATCCTGCCGGAAGGCGACTTCGTCAATCTGCCACTGGGTGCCAGTGAAGAGCAGCTGCTGGGTTCTCTGGATCTCGAGCTGGTTCTGCAACAGGGCAAGACGGCTTTTCAGCCCGGGCTCTTGTCACGTGCGCACCGGGGGGTGCTGTATGTCGATGAGATCAATCTGCTGGCCGACACGCTGGTTGATCTGTTGCTGGATGTCTGCAGCAGTGGCATCAATCGTATCGAACGTGATGGCCTGTCGCATCAGCATGCTGCCGATATCGTGCTGATCGGTACCATGAACCCGGAAGAAGGCGAGTTGCGACCGCAGTTGCTGGATCGTTTCGGCCTGTATGTCTCGGTCGACGATACGATGGACCAGAGCCTGCGGCAGACGATCGTGCGTTCCAGGCTGGCGTTTGACGATAATCCGACGGCTTTTGTACAGGCGTATGCGCAGCGTCAACAGAAGCTGCTTGAACAGCTGATGAAGGCGCGACAACGACTGCCACAGATCACGTTCAGCGACCAGAATCATGAGCTGGTGGCGCAACGATGTCATGACGCACAGGTGGAAGGGGTCAGAGCAGATCTGGTCATGCTGCGTGCCAGTCGAGCCATGGCGGCGTTGCAGGGAAGTACATCAATACAACCCGGGGACATCGAGGCGATTGCCGAACTGGTGCTGGCTCACCGACGGCGAGCTGATGCCGCGACCTCTGATTCCCGCGGGCATGGCGGATCGGATGAGTCCGGCCAGTCCTCACAGGAGGCGGACAAATCATCCTCCAGAGGCCAGGATGAGCCGTCGACGGGGGCGCAGGATCCCGCCGCCAGCGCAGAGCAGAATGCACCTGCCGAACAAGCCTCGACAGCAGATGATGGCGGTGATGGAAAAGCGGATTCGACATCCGGCCTGCAGGCAGATGAGCCGCGATCATCCGGCAGGGACGGCGCAGAGCATGACGCACAGCAAGCCGGTGCGGCGTCTTCAGCATCGATGGCAAGAGAGGCCATCGATCGGCAATGGGGAGCCATGCCAGCTCAGCCAGTACCCGTGCTGGCTGTGCAGGGCAAAGGAGGGCAGGGCCTAAAAAAGCCATGATGCGTTCGGCAGCTGATGGCGAGTCGGTTGCCGGGCGCAAAGGCAGGTTGCGACAGCAGCGCAGTCAGGCCCATGAGGACAAGGGCGGGATTCACTGGGCACGAACCCTGTTGGCCCGCCGGGAATCGCGACTTCAGCGAGAACATCTGCGTTTCAAGCCGATAAGGAAAAATGCGTCAGTGTTGCATTGTGTATTGCTGGATTGCTCCGCCTCCATGATGACTGCCGGTCAACTGGCTGCGGCCAAGGGAGTTCTCCTGGATCTGGGGCAGCAGGTCTATCGGCAGCGGGACGCTCTGGCTGTCATCGGTTTCGCCGGCGACCAGGTGCAACTGCTGCACGATCCACACAAGGCCAGTGCCTGTGCCCTGGACTGGGTACAGCCGATATCAGGCGGAGGTGGCAGCCCGGTACAGCTTGCGGTGCAGAGCGCCGAGCAGCTGATGCAGCGTCAACGACGAAGATACCCGGACAGGCGCCGGGTGCTGTGGTTACTCAGTGACGGGCGATATGATCCGCTGCCATCCTTGCCCCGCCATGTGCATGAAAGCCATGTGGTGGATTTCGAATCCGGCTATCTGATGCTTGGTCGTGTCAGGCAGCTGGCTGAACTCTGGCAGGCGCACTACACGCCAGCCAGTCACTGGGTGAATGTTCAGGCAGATTTGCCTGCTGACAATCAACCCATCCGATAACCCTGAAGGAGTAGTAAGCGTGCATATAGAACCGGGAATTGTGGAAGGATCAAAGATCCTGTTGAGTTATGGAACAGCGGCTGCCTCGCTTGTTCTGGGTGCCAGCCATGTCAGGAAGGCGCTCAGGCAGGATGGTGTTGTGCCATTGGTGCTTCGCACACTGTTTGCCAGTGCCCTGGTGTTCATGTTCTTCGAGCTGTTTCCACACTATGCTGTGGGTGTCTCCGAAGTGCACCTGATACTGGGTACGACCTTGCTTCTGCTGTTCGGTGTGGCGCCAGCGGCCATCGGCCTGATGATGGGGCTGTTGACTCAGGGGCTCTTGTTTGCACCCGCTGATCTGCCGCAATACGGCATGAACGTGACGACTCTGCTGCTGCCATTGTTCGCCGCCCATGCCATTGCGCAACGCATCATCCCGGCACATACAGCTTATGTCGATATCAGCTTCTCGCAGGCGTTGAAGCTGTCGCTGGCGTATCAGGGCGGTATTGTTCTGTGGGTTGGATTCTGGGCTGTTTACGGCAATGGAATCGGTGCTGACAATATGGCTCAGCTTGCCTCATTCGGCCTTGCCTATATGAGCGTGGTACTGGTTGAACCCTTGTTCGATCTGGTGGTTCTGGCGGGGGCCAAGCTTGTCAAAAAGGGGCAGGGCAGTGCTCTGGTGCATCATCGTCTGTACGCTCCGCTGGCTGACTAGGCGAGCCGCATGAGGCCTATGTCCGGACTGCCGTCCCGTAGTGTCGGCTGAAAAGCGTTTCCAGCTCTTCTCTGGTCTGCAGGCCAACGACCGTGTCAAGCAGATTACCCTTTGCGTCAAACAGCAACAAGGTGGTTTTCTGAACGCCGTACTTCTGTTGCAATGCCTGCCCTTCCGATGTGGCGAGGTCGGCTATCCGAAACTGGATCTGCGAGTGATCCTTCAGGACATTCGCAGTGACGGTCTTGAGACTTCGACAGATCGGACAAGTGGTATCGTGAATCTGTACCACCACGGGCGTGCCGCTACCGACCATGGTCAGGTCATGTAATTCCCGCTGCTTGTTGTCGTAGGCGGAAATGGCACCGGCAGCAACACCCAGTACACCCAATCCCACCACAGACTTGAGCAACAGCCGTCGTTTTCTCTCGACCGGCAATCGGGTGAAGCGCTCGAGTGCCGTGGTGTTGCTGGCTATCTGCTTTTTTCTTTTCATGAATGCCGGGTGTACTCTCTGAAAGTTCGATATCGAAGAATGGAATGTCGAGTCGGATCGACGACGTTCTCGAGTTGACAGCCAGGCGAGCGGTTCGTTCACCAGAGGCTGAGTCGGCCATCGCCAGGCCCCGAGTGCTATGCTCGTGCCCGGTCTGTTTACAGGAACAACGACGAGTACACGTGATGAATACGGATAATGCTGACGACAAGCTGCGAGGTCGAGTATTCGACGGGCACAACGACATACTGACTCGACTGATGGAGGCGGGAGGCGCATCGTCGGCAGAGCTGTTCCTGAACCCCAGTGATTTTCATATCGACCTGCAGAAGGCAAGGGCGGGTAATTTCGGTGGCGGGTTTTTCGCCATGTGGGTGTCCTCGCCGTCCGGTGGGGATTATCAGTCCATGATGACGCAGGCAGAATACGATGTTCCGCTGCCAGAGCTGGTTGATCGGCGCACTGCGCTGGATGTCGTCATGCGGGAAGCGGCCATTCTGGCCCGGCTGCAGGAGCTGGGTGTGGTGGAAATCTGCAGGACTGTGCCGGCCCTGAAAAAGTGTTTTGCCAGCGATCGACTGGCGACCATCCTGCATCTGGAAGGTTGTGAAGCCATCGACCCTGAATTCAATGCCCTGGATGTGCTCTACGAGGCGGGTCTTCGCTCACTGGGACCGGTATGGAGTCGCTCCACCATTTTCGGTGAAGGTGTGCCTTTCCGGTTCCCGGCAACGCCCGATATCGGTGCGGGGCTGACCGACCTGGGAATGGAACTGGTACGACGATGCAATGAGAAAGGTATTCTGATTGACCTGTCGCATCTCAATCAGAAAGGGTTTGAAGATGTCGCGCGTCACAGCCGACACCCCTTGGTAGCGACACATTCCAATGCTCACGCCTTGTGCACACATGCACGCAATCTGACCGATGCACAGCTTGAACAGATCAAGGCAAGTCGCGGCATGGTCGGTCTCAACTTTGCCTCGGCCTTTCTACGCAGCGACGGACGGATGCTGACTGATGTCCCGGTCGAGCAGATGTTGCGGCACCTGGATTACCTGATTGAGTTTTTGGGCGAGGACAGTGTAGGCTTGGGGTCGGATTTTGATGGTGCCGAGATACCTGATGTAATCGGTGATGTCAGTGGTCTACCTCGTCTGGTAGCGGCCATGCAGGCGCATGGCTACGGTGAACAGCTGATCGACAAGCTGTGTCACGGTAACTGGTTTCGCGTATTGGAAGAGACTTGGCACAGCAACGATTCATGACACAGGTCGGCCTTCGGTCGATCCTTTCTGAACTGAGGAGATCATTCAAGATGACAAGAAATTCGAGCCGGCCACTGAAGCGGCGAGTATTTTTCAAACGCTCACTGGCCTCCCTGGCACTGGGTGCCGCGATTGGTCTGGGTGGTCTGGCAGAAGCCAAGACGCCTGACAACATGCTGGTCATTGCGCACCGTATCGATGACATCACCACGCTCGATCCGGCGCAGTCCTTCGAGTTTGCCGGTAGCGACGTCATCATGAATGTCTACGGCAAGCTGGTCAATTTCGACCCCCTGAACCTGGAAGCCGGTTTTCAACCCGACCTGGCCGAGAGCTGGGAAGTCTCCGAAGATGGCCTGTCCATTACCTTCACCATGCGCGAAGGTGTGAAATTCCACTCCGGCAATCCCGTGACAGCCGAAGATGCTGCGTTTTCCCTGCAGCGAGTCGTCAAGCTCAACAAGACTCCTTCATTCATCCTCACGCAATTCGGTTTCACGCCTGAGAATGTCGAGGAAACCATCGTTGCCGATGGCAATACGCTGACCATCACCACCGACAAGAAATACGCCACCTCATTCGTGTTGAACTGCCTGACCGCAACGCTCGGCGGTATCGTCGAAAAGGCGCTGGTCATGGAAAACGAGCAGGACGGTGATCTGGGCAATGCCTGGCTGGCCACGAATTCTGCAGGGTCCGGTGCCTACAAGGTCGTCAACTGGAAGCCTTCCGAGTCGTATACGCTGGCAGCCAATCCGGATTTCTATCTGGGTGCGCCGACCATGAAGCGCGTTATTGTTCAGCATATTCAGGAATCTGCCACGCAGCGCCTGCTGCTGGAGAAGGGGGATGTGGATATCGCTCGCAACCTGAACCCTGAAGATGTTGCGGGTCTGGAAGGCGAGGAAAGTGTCGCGGTCGACACGGACCTGAAAGGCAATCTGATGTACATCTCCTTCAACCAGAAGCATCCGCAACTGTCGAACCCGAAAGTGGTGGAAGCGCTGAAATACCTCATTGATTACAAGGGTATGGAAGACAGCTTTCTGAAAGGCCAGTGGCGTGAACATCAGAGTTTCCTGCCGGCCGGTTATCTGGGTGCCATCGACGACAAGCCGTTCAGCTACAACGTCGAAAAGGCGAAGGAGCTGCTGGCCGAGGCGGGTGTCGAGAACCTGGAATTCGAAGCCGGTGTGCGCGAAGCTCAGGAACGTATCGAGATTGCCCAGTCCTTGCAGAACACCTTTGCTCAGGCGGGTATCACCATGAACATCACGATCGGTACCGGCAAGCAGATTCTGACGCGCTACCGTGCGCGTGAGCTGGACATGTATCTGGGTGCCTGGGGACCTGACTACCCGGATCCACAGACCAATGCCGGTACATTTGCCTACAATCCTGACAAGTCCGATGAAGCCCAGGCAACTGGTCTTCTGGCGTACCGCAACGCCTGGGATCCGGGTCCGCTGACTGCGGCTGTTGAAGCTGCTGTCATCGAAGGCGATACCGACAAGCGTCGTGAGATGTACGAACAGATGCAGCGTGACTTCCAGGCTGTTGCGCCTTTTGCCATCATGTTTCAGAAGACAGCACAAAGCGCTCGACAGGCTTCCGTCAAGGATTTCACCATTGGTGGGTCTGTGACCGCCACGGCCTACTGGCCAGTCACCAAGTAAGATTGCGCATGTCGAATCACCGCAGGCTGTCGCATCGCGCGACGAGGATATCGCGACGATGAGTCAACCGGCGGCCGATTCATCGGCAACGCTGGCCAATCGTTCACCACGTTCCTTGTGGTGGACGAAGGCCGGTATGAGCGTTTTACGTACGCTGGGCATGATTCTGGTGACCATGCTCGGTCTGCTGTTCGTGACCTTCATCATTGGCCGGGTCATGCCCATCGACCCGGTCATCTCGATCGTGGGAGAGCGAGCCAGCAAGGAAGTGTACGATGCAGCCTTCATCAGCATGGGGCTGGACAAGCCTCTTCTGGTGCAGTTCTTCGTCTATCTCGGTGACGTCATACAGGGAGATTTTGGTCAGTCACTGCTCAATTCCCGACCGGTGCTCGACGATATCAAACGAGTCTTTCCAGCGACCCTGGAGCTGGCCACACTGGGTACCATCTTCGGCGTTCTGATCGGTGTGCCGCTAGGGGTCATCAGTGCGGTCAAACGCGATTCCTGGATTGACCAGATCACCCGTGTCATTGCCCTGGTCGGTTATTCCATGCCCATCTTCTGGCTGGGACTTGTCGGCCTGCTGGTCTTTTACGGTGTGCTGGGCTGGGTGGGTGGTCCGGGCAGGGTAGGCATCTTCTACGTCGATGTCGTGCCAGTGGTGACCGGCATGATTCTGGTGGACAGTGCGCTGGACGGGCAGTGGGATGTCTTTCGTGATGCGCTGAGTCATATCATTCTGCCCGCCGGTATCCTGGGTTATTACAGCCTTGCCTATATCAGCCGCATGACTCGTTCCTTCATGCTCGAGCAGCTGGGGTCGGAGTACATCACCACGGCGCGCGTCAAGGGGCTTTCGGAGTGGGCGGTCATCACTCGACATGCCTTCGGTAATATCAAGGTGCAGCTGATCACGGTCATTGCCCTGAGTTATGCCAGTCTGCTGGAAGGCTCGGTACTCACCGAAATCATCTTTGCCTGGCCCGGCATTGGCAGCTATATCACCACGGCTCTGCTGTCAGCCGACATGAATGCGGTGCTGGGCGGCACTGTCGTCATTGGCCTGGTATTCGTCTGTCTCAATGTCTTCTCTGATCTGCTGTATGCCTTTTTCGATCCGCGCGCCCGGGATAACGCATCGTGAGTAGTCTGAAACTCTGGCTCAACAGCGAAAGTCCCGAGTCACGAGCGCAGGCTCGTGCTGCGGCCATCTACCATGGCTGGCTGGAATTCAAGACCAACCGTCTGGCCTTGCTGGGTCTGTTGATACTTGTTCTGCTGGTGCTCATCGCCATCTTTGCCCCCTGGCTGAGTCCGCATGACCCCTTCGAGCAGAGTCTCGGCAATCGCCTGTTGCCGCTGGGTACTGAGGGGCACGTGCTGGGCACCGATTCGCTGGGCCGGGATATCCTCAGCCGACTGATCTACGGTTCGCGAATCACCTTGTACATCGTGGGTCTGGTGGCTCTGATTGCGCCGGTACTGGGGCTGTTCATCGGCACCGTCGCCGGCTATATCGGCGGCTGGACAGATACCGTGCTGATGCGTTTCACCGATATCTTTCTGGCCTTTCCCCGGCTGGTTCTGGCCCTGGCTTTCGTGGCTGCTCTGGGAGCTGGCATCGAAAACGCGGTGCTGGCCATTGCACTGACTGCATGGCCACCCTATGCGCGGATAGCGCGCGCTGAAACCCTGAGCATTCGACGTTCCGACTACATCAGTGCCGTCAAGCTGCAGGGGGCAGGTGCCCTGCGTATCATTACACGCCATATCTGGCCACTGTGTATCGCATCGCTGGTAGTGCGTATCACTCTGGACATGGCAGGCATCATTCTGGCAGCAGCCGGTCTCGGTTTTCTGGGACTGGGCGCGAGACCGCCCTCACCGGAGTGGGGTGCCATGATCGCCGAAGGCAGGCGCTTCATTCTCGACTACTGGTGGGTGGCAACCATCCCCGGTATTGCCATCTTCATCGTCAGTCTGGCGTTCAATCTGCTGGGTGACGGACTGCGTGATCTGCTGGATCCGAAGAGTGGGGGCGCCTCATGAATCTGCTGGAGGTGGAAAACCTGAAGGTGTCCTTCCCGACGCGCAGCGGTGTGTTCGACGCCGTGCGTGGCGTGTCGTTTTCACTGGGACAGGAACGGCTCGGTATCGTCGGTGAATCCGGTTCGGGCAAATCGCTGACCGGTCGCGCCATCCTGCGTCTCATAAGACCACCGGGCCGTGTCTCTGCCGATCGCATGGTGTTGGGTGACGAGGATCTGCTGGCCATGAGTGACAAGCAGATGCGCGCGGTTCGCGGTCAGCAAATTTCCATGGTCATGCAGGATCCGAAATTCTCGTTGAACCCGGTCATGACAGTGGGTGAGCAGATCATGGAGGCCTATGCCCAGAGCCGGCGTGGCAATCGCCGGGAACGCCGGCAGAAGACACTCGAGATGCTGGAAGCGGTAGCCATTCGTGACCCCGAGCGTGTCTTCAAGGCATACCCCCACGAACTATCCGGTGGTATGGGGCAGCGCATCATGATTGCGATGATGCTGATTCCGAACCCGGGCATTCTCATCGCAGACGAGCCGACTTCGGCACTGGACGTCACCGTGCAGATGCAGGTGCTCAACATCATGGACAAGCTGGTATCCGAGCGCGGCATGGGCTTGATCTTCATCAGTCACGATCTGAACCTGGTGTCTTCATTCTGCGATCGGGTCCTGATCATGTACGCCGGGCGTGTCGTGGAATCCTGTCGCGCCGATGAGTTGTACCAGGCAAAGCACCCCTACACGCAGGGCCTGCTCAATTCGATGCCGCGACTGGATTCCCCGAGTGAGCGTCTGTCGGTACTTGAGCGTGATCCGGCCTGGCGCAATGCCGAGCTGGGTGATGCGTCATGAACGGCTCAACAATTCCGGCAATGGCCGGACTTTCCACTGAGGTTTCTGCCGTGTCGACAGTCTTCCCATGACGCAAGGTATCGTTATAGAAGGGCTCAATGTCTGGTTCGGTGAGCATGCCGAACGGGTACAGGCCGTCCGGGACGTCAGCCTTCAGGTTGCTGCCGGCACATCCGTGGGGCTTGTGGGAGAGAGTGGCTCGGGCAAGTCCACGATATTGCGGGCATTGACCGGGCTTGTCAGCTCCTGGTCAGGGCATATGGAAGTGGACGGCGAGACTCTGGGAAAGCGCCGTTCCCTCGCCTTCTACAACAAGGTGCAGATGGTCTTTCAGGATCCGTATGCCTCGCTGCATCCGCGCCACTCCGTTGATCAGGTGCTCAGTGAGACTCTGGCATTGCACAAGCTGCGTGATATCGATCGACGAATTGTCAGTCTGCTCGATGATGTCGGGCTGGGCCGGCAATTCCGTTTTCGTTACCCTCACCAGCTCTCCGGTGGTCAGCGCCAGAGAGTCGCAATTGCACGAGCCCTGGCTGCCGAACCTTCCATCCTGTTGCTGGATGAGCCGACTTCAGCGCTGGACGTCTCCGTGCAGGCAGAGATCCTGAACCTGCTGAGTGACTTGCGGGAACAGCGCCAGCTGACCTATCTGATGGTGTCGCACAACCTGGCCGTCGTGGCTCATCTGTGCGAGTCGATTGCCGTCATGCAGAACGGCCAGCTGGTGGAAACGCTGAGCGTGGCGGATCTGCGCGCCATGAAGGCCAGTGAACCCTACACGCAGCAATTGCTGAAGAGCTCGATGGGCTATGTCCGCTCGGACGAGGTGGCTGACGGCTGAGCCCCGTCAGCCCGGTCTGATCAGAATGCCTTGCTGAAGGCCCGGATCCGTTCTGCATTGACGCCCCTGTCTCCACGACCGATACGTGACACGCTGCGGATATCGATACGGCTGCCGTCATCCTGCGGTGTCACGAGTACAACGACATCGTCGGCAAAGTGAAACACCGGGGTACGGGCTGTCGCTTCAAAGCGTAGATTGTCGGCATCCTGTGACACGATTTCCCACTCCATGAACTGCGCAATGCTGATGGCCCGAGCGAAAGCCGTCTCAGCCGCTAGCTCTGAGCGTATTGGCGCAATATCCGGGTACGCCGATTGCTGCTGTGCCGCCACTTCCGGACCGCCGTAGGCCAGAGAGTTGCGCGCTCCTTCTCGAGAGTCATCCAGTACCAGAAATTGTGGTGGATCGAGGGTATCGGTGCTGATGTCATGTATGGGCGGCAAGCGAACCGGAGGAGACATCCGATCCTTCAGTGACGGAAAGAGCAATGCGCCGCCGAGCAGGCAGGCCAGGCCGGTCTTGACGATGCCCGCCCGGTTTCGTTTGCTCAGCATGAACACCAGACCCGCCAGACTCAGCCCACTCACCACGTAGGCAATGGGGGCTGCGAATTGACGGAAGTAACCGAAACCCACGATCGGTTCCCAGAGACCCAGGCGTGCGCCGAACATCATGATGGCTGTAGCGCCAACAGCGCACAAGGCGAGCAACAGAAGTAGTGTGCCTGTACGAGATTGTCTGGTTTTCATCTGTGTCGGTGTTCTGGTTGGAGGTGGGGCGGGTTTTGCGACACCTTGAACGTATGAAAGTTCGTTGGTCAAGGCGCGTCGATGTGTCTTCCTTGATGCGCTGGTGTCAGGGGCGCACGAAGTTTCGCCTGTGTTGCTGCATGACCTGACGCACCGGGCAGCAGTAGACATGATCGTTGACCAATCCCTTTGCCTGCATCAAGGCATACATATTGGTTGCGCCAACGAAACTCCAGCCTCGCGTCTTCAATGCCCTGGCAAGTGCCGTCGACTCCGGTGTCGTTGGATTGGCTGCAAGCCAGGCACGTGTTACCCGGTCGGGGCGTGACGATGGTTCAGGTTCGAACTGCCAGAAAAACGCCGCCAGACTGCCGAACTCCTGCTGGAGATCCAGCGCACGGCCAGCGTTGTTGATGGCCGAGCAGATCTTGCGACGATTGCGAATGATCGTCGCGTCCTGTAGCAGTCGATCGATATCGTCGTCGTTGAAGCCTGCAACAACCTCAAGCTCGAAATCGGCGAAGGCACGCCGAAAGGCAGGGCGACGATGCAGGACCGTCTTCCAGCTCAGTCCCGATTGAAACCCTTCCAGGCAGACCTTTTCGAAGAACGCGCGATCGCAGTCCGTCGGCACGCCCCACTCCTTGTCGTGATACGCCTGGTACAGCGGGTCATCGGGTGGGATCGGGCAGTCTTCGGATGCGCACATGAGATTCTGATCCGGGGGAAGGGTAGAACCGGGACAATGTTCCACGAACAGTTTGACGGATCTGGCGATTGAAGCTGGAGTGAAACCTGTGTTGCATTTTCACAAGTTACGCTGCCGCGTTCAAGTTCAACGCTCGAATGGCCGTAAACTACGGGTCTGAGTGCGTTTGTCCAGTAGACTTGCCGCCCTCGGTAGCGCCATGTTCGACATTTCGTGACACCCATGTGAACAAAAACCCGTCGCAAGGGTAGCAATCAGAAGATTTGGGTGTTATTATGGTGCGCTAACCAACCCGGCGTGGACATCCCGTTGGGTTTTGTTTATTTCGGTTTTATTACTTCGTTCCGAGCTGCACTGCTCGGCTGCAAATCAACCTCCGATAAACAGTTCGCCGCCAAGCGTTCTGCACCACATGGGGGGATGGCAAGCGGTCCCACTGTGCGTGCTGTTCTGGGCGTGATTAGAGTATGTGGGAGAAAACGATGACTCTTGGTGTAGTTGGCCGCAAACTGGGCATGACGCGCGTATTCGATGACGCGGGCGTTTCAACGCCTGTTACGGTTATCGAAGTAGCGAAAAACCGAATCACTGCCAGGAAGACCGTCGAAAACGACGGCTATGTCAGCGTCCAGGTCACAACTGGTGACAAGAAAACCAATCAATTGAGCAAGGCTGAAGCCGGACATTTCGCGAAAGCGGGTGTTGGCGCAGGTCGTGGTCTCTGGGAATTCCGCCTCGAAGGTGAAGAGGGCAGTGAGCTTGAGGTTGGTGGTGAATTCGGTATGGAATTGTTCGAAGCCGGCCAGAAGGTCGATGTAACCGGTACCAGTATCGGTAAGGGCTTCGCAGGTGGCGTCAAGCGTCACAACTTCCAGATGCAAGACGCGACTCACGGTAACTCTCTGTCCCACCGTGCGCCCGGTTCAATCGGTCAGAACCAGACGCCTGGACGAGTGTTCAAAGGCAAGAAAATGGCAGGTCACATGGGTGCTGTGAAGCGCACTACCCAGAACCTCCAGGTAGTTCGAATCGATGAGGGTCGCGAAGTCATTCTCATCAAGGGTGCAGTGCCCGGCGCCGATGGCAGCGACGTCATCATCAAGCCGGCCGTCAAGCAGAAGAACGCGAAGAGCTAAGACGATGGATTTGAAAACACACAGCGGCGGATCGGTATCCGTTGCAGATTCCGTATTCGGAGTCGCTTATAACGAAGGTCTGGTTCACCAGATCGTGACTGCCTATCTGGCGGCGGCTCGTGCCGGTACTTCTGCGCAGAAAACGCGTTCCGAAGTGCGTGGTGGCGGTGCCAAGCCTTGGCGGCAGAAAGGTACGGGTCGTGCTCGTGCCGGTACTTCACGCAGTCCTATCTGGACTGGTGGTGGCGTGACATTCGCTGCCAAGACACGTGACTACTCACAGAAAGTCAACAAGAAGATGTACCGCGGAGCCATCCGTTCGATTCTGTCTCACGCAGCGAGCGAAGGCCGTCTGATCGTGGTTGACAGTCTGGAGCTGGAAGCCCCGAAGACAAAGGTAATGAAGGCGAAGATGGCCGAGCTGGGAGTCGAGAAGGTGCTGTTCCTGATGGACGATGTCACCGAGTCTGTCTACCTGGCCAGTCGCAACATTCCTTATGTCCAGGTTCTGGATGTAGAAGGTGTTGATCCTGTCAGTCTGGTGCGTTTTCCGCACATCGTCGCCACGGCAGCTGCCGTGAAGCAACTGGAGGAGCGATTCGCATGAATGACCAACGTCTCTATCAGGTGATTCTGGCACCTCATATTTCAGAGAAAACTGCCACGGCATCTGAAATGGAAGGTCGTCATACTTTCCGTGTTGCCAGCAACGCAACCAAGCTGGAAGTTCGCAAGGCTGTCGAAAAATTGTTCGATGTGACTGTACGCAGCGTCCAGATCGTCAACGTTCACGGCAAGACCAAGCGTTTCGGTCAGAGTGAAGGTAAGCGTTCCGATTGGAAAAAGGCCATCGTCCGCCTGGCTGAAGGGCAGGACATCGACTTCATGGGTATGGAGGGTTAGATCATGGCTCTGGTAAAGTCAAAACCGACATCGCCCGGAAAGCGATTTCAGGTCCGCGTTGTCAACAAGGAACTTTCGAAAGAAGGTCCTTACGAGCCATTGGTCGAAAGTCTGTCCAAGTCCGGTGGTCGTAACAACAAAGGTCGCATCACGACTCGCCACATCGGTGGTGGTCACAAGCGTCGTTATCGTGTCATCGATTTCAAGCGCAACAAGGATGGCGTACCTGCCGTTGTTGAACGTGTTGAATACGATCCGAACCGTACAGCGCACATTGCACTGCTGAAGTATGCAGACGGTGAGCGTCGTTACATCCTGGCTCCAAAAGGTGTTTCTGCTGGTGCGCCATTGATGTCCGGTCGTGAATCCCCGATCAAGGCAGGCAACTGTTTGCCACTGGCCAATATTCCGGTCGGTTCCACAGTTCACGCCATCGAGCTGAAGCCCGGTCGCGGTGCTCAGGTTGCACGAAGTGCCGGTGCTGCAGTACAGCTGGTTGCTCGTGAAGGCATGTACGCTACCTTGCGTCTGCGCTCTGGCGAAATGCGCCGGGTACAGAGTGAGTGTCGCGCAACTATCGGTGAAGTCGGCAACGGCGAACATTCACTGCAGAAGCTTGGCAAGGCTGGCGCGAAGCGCTGGCGCGGTGTTCGTCCTACCGTTCGCGGTGTGGCAATGAACCCGGTCGATCACCCGCATGGTGGTGGTGAAGGTCGTACTTCGGGTGGTCGTCATCCGGTTAGTCCATGGGGTACCCCTACCAAGGGTTACAAGACTCGTTCAAACAAGCGCACAGATAACATGATCGTGCGTCGTCGCAGCAAGAAATAGGAGGTAGAGACTCGTGCCACGTTCCCTGAAAAAAGGCCCGTTCGTCGACTATCACCTCGTCAAGAAGGTCGATGAAGCTCGCGCCGCAAATAGCAAGCGTCCAATCAAGACTTGGTCGCGTCGTTCAATGATCCTGCCAGATATGGTAGGTCTGACCATCGCCGTGCACAACGGTCGTGTACATGTGCCGGTGCTGGTTTCCGAAAACATGGTAGGGCACAAGCTGGGTGAGTTCGCGGCAACGCGTACTTACAAAGGCCACGTCGCTGACAAGAAATCGAGATAGTCATGCAAGTCGAATCTACATTGAAGATGGCCCGCATCTCTCCACAGAAGGTGCGCCTGGTTGCTGATCAGATCCGTGGTCTGCCGGTTGAAGGTGCGCTGGAAGTTCTCACGTTCAGTGAGAAGAAGGCTGGTGCACTCATCAAGAAGCTGGTTGACAGTGCGATTGCCAACGCCGAGCACAACGAAGGCGCGGATATCGACGAGCTGAAGGTTTCAGCCGTACAGGTCAATGCTGGACCGGTCATGAAGCGTCTGCGAGCCAGAGCCAAAGGCCGAGCTAACCGAATTCTCAAGCGTACAAGTCATATTACCGTGACCGTTTCGGACGGCAGGAGCTAAACGATGGGTCAAAAAGTACATCCGATTGGTATTCGTCTGGGCATCTCCCAGGATTGGAATTCCACCTGGTATGCCGGCAACGAAGACTATGCTGACTACCTGAATGACGACATCAGAATCCGCAAGTTCCTGAAAAAGGAACTGTCGCATGCTTCTGTCAGCCGTATTCAGATCCAGCGTCCTGCGAAATCTGTCATCATCACGATCCACTCGGCTCGTCCGGGTATCGTCATCGGCAAGAAGGGTGAAGATGTAGAGCGTCTGCGTCGTGCACTGGCGCCAATGCTTGGCATCAACATCAATAACGTCAAGATCAACATTGCCGAGATTCGCAAGCCGGAGCTCGACGCTCAACTGGTCGCTGAAGGTGTTGCTCAGCAGCTGGAACGTCGTGTCATGTTCCGTCGTGCCATGAAGCGTGTATTGACCAACACCATGCGCCTCGGTGCACAAGGTGTGAAGATTGCCGTATCCGGTCGTCTGAACGGTGCAGAGATTGCCCGTCGCGAGTGGTACCACGATGGTCGTGTGCCTTTGCACACACTGCGTGCTGACATCGACTACGGTGTTGCCGAAGCTCATACTACCTATGGTGTCATCGGCATCAAGGTCTGGATCTGCCACGGCGAAGTGTTCGACCTCGAAGAAAAACGCTCTAAAAGCGTTGCTAGCACCGCCAGCAAGTAATACGGCTGACGAATCTAATCAAGAGACCTGGCTGAGATCGCATCCTCGGGATGCGAGATCCGCAAAACAATGAGTCTCAGCAGTAATCAGAGCAACGAGAAATGCTTCAACCAAAACGAACGAAATTCAGGAAACAGCACACGGGGCGAAACCGTGGTCTGGCCCAGAACGGCAACAAGGTAAGCTTTGGCGAATACGGCCTCAAAGCGACCGGTCGTGGCCGTTTGACTGCTCGCCAGATCGAATCCGCTCGTCGTGCAATGACACGTCACATCAAGCGTGGTGGAAAGATCTGGATCCGGATCTTCCCCGACACGCCTGTTACCAAGAAGCCTATCGAAGTACGTATGGGTAAAGGTAAGGGTAATGTCGAATATTGGGTAGCCAAGATTCAGCCCGGCAAGATGCTCTACGAAATGGAAGGCGTCACCGAAGAGATTGCGCGTGAGGCGTTTGCTCTCGCAGCGGCCAAGCTGCCGATTGCCACTAGTTTTGTTGTGAGGACTGCAGCGTAATGGCTGATTCAAAAGCATCAGAGCTCAAGACCAAGTCGGTCGATGAGCTGAACACAGAGCTCAGCGGCCTGTTTCGGGAACAATTCAACCTGCGTATGCAGCGTGGTTCCGGACAAGACGTCAAGCCACACGATTTCAAGCGAGTACGTCGTCAGATTGCACGCATCAAGACCATCATCCACCAGAAGCAGTCTGCAGAGGCCTGATCATGAGTGAGCAGAACGAATCAGCCACAGTAGGCACGAGTACACGAACCGTTACAGGTCGTGTCACCAGCAACAAGATGGAACAGACTGCAACAGTGCAGGTCGAGCGTCGCATCAAGCACCCCATCTACGGCAAGTACATGCGTCGTAGCAAGAAGTACCATGTGCATGATGAGAACAACGAACTGAACGTCGGCGATACGGTTCAGATCAAAGAGTGCCGCCCAATGTCCAAGACAAAATCCTGGACACTGGACAAGGTACTCGTCGAAGCGGCTGAATAAGGCCGTTGTCGACAATGAACATTAACAAGCGTGGCTGGAAAAAGAGTAGCGTCCGATGATTCAAA
>CBDUIJ010000051.1:0-24020 GCA_965367215.1 uncultured Granulosicoccus sp. | reverse complement strand
TGCATTCGCATCGCAACTCGGCTCAGCCTGACATTGACAGTTCGGCTGAACAGCCCTTAGTCTGGAGAACGATATCGTGGAACAGCAGCCTGCCCGTGGGCGGAGATGAGCAAGATGGCCCGAGATTACAGCCTCGTGGGAGAAGAAGGTCAGCGTGCTCAGGCGTCGGGTCTGGCAACGGCTCAATGGTATGCCACGCCCATCGAGCGCAAGCAGCTGAAGCAGTTGATGAAGCGCAGCGATCAGCCTGCCATTCGCGATACCCTGATCTGGCTGGGCCTGATGGTTCTGGCAGGCAGTGGCATGGTACTGACCTGGGGGAGCGGATGGACGCTGCCGTTCGTGTTTGTCTATGGCGTGCTGTTCGGCTCTGCGGACAGCCGCTGGCATGAAGCCGGGCATGGCACGGCTTTCAAGACTCGCTGGATGAACGAATGGCTGTATCAATTGGCCAGTTTCATGATTTTTCGGGAGCCGGATGTCTGGCGCTGGAGCCACACTCGTCACCATACCGATACCATCGTGGTGGGGCGTGATCCGGAAATTGCGGCACCCCGACCACCGGATCTACTCGGCATGTTGGCCAATGTCTTTGCGCTGAAGAGCTCATGGCTCAGTGCCGTCAAGCTGTGGCTGCATGCCCGGGGGCGACTGACGGCCGAGGAGAGCAGCTTCATCCCGGAATCGGAACACCAGAAGGTCTTCCGCACGGCCCGCATCTGGTTGCTGATTCTGGGTGCCGTCGTACTATTCGCCTTGTTACTGCAAAGCTGGTTGCCACTCATGCTGATTGGCCTGCCTACTCTGTATGGCGGCTTTCTGGTGATCTTTTTCGGACTGACACAACACGCCGGGTTGGCCGAGGATGTGCTCGATCATCGCCTGAATACCCGTACGGTCTACATGAACCCGGTATTCCGCTTCCTCTACTGGAACATGAACTACCATCTCGAGCATCATATGTACCCGCTGGTTCCCTATCATGCGCTGCCTGCCTTGCATGAGGCAATCAAGGACGACTGTCCACCGCCTTATCCGAGCATCTGGGCAGCCTATCGGGAAATCATTCCCGCCTTGCTGAAACAGCGACACGACCCGGCCTATTTTGTCAGACGCTCGCCGGGCTGATTGCGCGATGAACTCTTTCTGACATCCACTACACTAGAGCCATCGACAAACAGATGCTCTTGCTCATGCCCGCTTTCAAACTTTCGCCATCGGCCGCACTTGTTCTGACCTGCTCTCTGGTCATTGGCAGCGCTGGAGCTGCAGAATGGACCGGTGGGCTGGAAGGCGGCTCCGTGATACGCGATGGTGAGTCATCCACACGCATTCGAGCCCATGCCAGCCTGAACAGCCGGCCTGTCAGTCACGATCTGCATGCGGAGTGGTACCGGAGCGATAACAACAGCGTGGAGCTGGGTTACAAGCCACGTTACTGGCTGAGTGAAAAACTCTACACCTTTGGCGAAGGTCGGCTGAGGTTCGAAGAAGATCTGGGCATAGACCGGGAGACTCAGCTGCTGGGTGGCCTCGGTCTGCAGGTGCTGGCTACCCGCGAGCAGCAGCTCTTGCTGGAGGTGGGGGCTGGTTATCGCCTGACCACCTTCACCGAAGAGACCTTTCTGGAGGATGCTGAAGAGGGAGTGGGGGTTGTGCGTGCCGCTGGCAGTCAGATTCTGTCAGACCTGTTCAAGCTGGACCTGCTGGCGGATGTGTTTGCCAGTGCCCGCTATGTTCAGTCGCAGGCGGAGCTGGGTGTCTCGGTGCGGGTTCCTCAAGGCGCCATCCGTCTGAGTTACCGGGTCCGGCGCGTGGATATCGACGACCTGGATGCTGTTGACGATTCTGATACTGCCGTGAGTTATACCATCGGATTCTGAAGCAGGCCCTGACAGTCTTGTGCAGCCAGGCAACAGGTCTTCGCTGCACAACAATGCAAGCAAGAGCTGGATCCCTGATAATACAAGCTTCAAGCTACCTTTGTTTACGGTTGCCTCCATTCATGGAGCGCTTGTTTCAATACACTTGTCGGACTGACGCGAACTTGTTACCTGCCTTTGGGGCTCGGCATTTTCGTGATCTTTCAAATTCGATTCTAATTGCAAATGAGGGCATGTGTAATGTACGGAAAAGCGCTGGCAGCTGAAGTGTTCGGTACCTTCTGGTTGGTTCTTGGAGGATGTGGTTCGGCCATTCTGGCAGCCATGTTCATGGCCGGTGATACCGGCGTCAATCTCGGTCTCGGATTTCTCGGGGTTGGACTTGCATTCGGTCTGACTGTTGTTACCGGCGCATATGCCGTGGGTCATGTGTCGGGTGGTCATTTCAATCCGGCTGTGACACTGGGTCTGGTTGCCGGTGGACGCTTTGAATTTTCCAAGGCTCCCGGATATATCATTGCTCAGGTAATCGGTGGCACGCTGGGCGCCGCTACCATCTACGCCATTGCCTCGGGTCAGCCGGGTTTCGTGATCGAAGCAGGTCCAGGCACATTCGCGACCAACGGTTTCGGCGCTGAAGGCTCTCCGGGCGGATTCAGCATGCAGGCAGCCCTTGTCACCGAAGTCGTCATGACAGCGGTATTCCTGGTCGTGATCATGGGTGCAACTTCAAAGCGGGCTTCAGCCGCCATGGGTGGACTGACCATCGGTCTGTCACTGGCACTGATTCACTTCATCAGCATTCCTGTGACCAACACCAGTGTCAACCCGGCTCGTTCCACGGCTCAGGCGCTGATTGCCAATCTGTTTGGTGACGGTGTCACCGTGCCCATGCAGCAGCTCTGGTTGTTCTGGCTGGCGCCTATCACCGGTGCGATCATCGGAGCGATCATCTATCGTGTCATGATGGATTCGAATGAAGATGTGCCACAGGAAGAAGCAGCTGAAGTCTTCCGTACCGATGCGTCCGAAGCCACCAGCCGAAGCGCAATGGCTGATCTGGAAAAGATCTGAACCATCCGACAGCGAAGGTCTGAGTCAGGGCCTTCGTCTTCCAGGATTGTCTGAGCACACGTGGCTTGTCTGCCATGGCACGTGTTCAGTAGCAAGCCGATAGAGTCAAGCCCCCGGATTTATTCAATCCGGGGGCTTTGTTTTTTCTGAAACGATGTCAGCATGACTCTTCTACCTTACCGTGTTGCCTTGCATGAGCCGTTTTACCCGTCAGTCCGGCCGTCTGCCAGCTCTGCTGCTGTCGCTGCTGCTGCTTGTGCTCATCATCGTGTTGGCGGCTTCGGTGCCAGAGGAATGGATTCCGGTAAAACAGTGGGGCGCTGCCCTGGAGTCGGCAGGGATACCCGGTATTGCCTTGTTTCTGCTGGCCGGCACGCTGGCGACCTCGGTGGGCTTGCCGCGCCAATTGATGGCTTTTACCGGCGGTCTGGCCTACGGCCTGCTGCCCGGCCTGGCCTTGTCGGTCTGCGCCGCCCTGATGGGCTGTCATGTGACCGTTCAGGTGTCGCGTCACCTGCTGCGAGCCCGGGTCAGGCGCCGTTACCCGGCCGTGATTGCAAAACTGTCCCGCCTTCTGCAGCACGATACCTTTGTCAAGATACTCATCCTGCGCCTGCAGCCTCTGGGTACCAATCTGCTGACCAATCTGTGTATCGGTTTTACGGATGTGTCCTACCGCCAATTCCTGCTGGCATCGGGTATCGGTTATGTGCCTCAGATGCTGGTGTTCGCTCTGCTGGGCACTGGAGTTCGGGTAGGGGAGGAGATGCAGGGTCTGATCAGTGGCGCTCTGGTCCTGATTTCAGTGTTTCTGGCCGTCGGTCTGTATCTGCAGCATCGACAACGGCAGAAAACCGCATTTACGGATGCAAGCGATTGAAATAGAAGGAGAATTGAATTTTCCTTACCTGATTCTTGTTGACAGGGCTTGCTTCTGCGACTCTAATGGAATTGCAGAATGTGATTTGTATCACACTGCACCCTCCTCCAAGTGGTACTTGCAGGCAGGGAAGCTCCAGTAGCCAGGGACGGCTGTTTTCCCGCTGGATGCCGCATGAAGGCTTGGCCTTCTCAACCTCTTCGCACCTGTTCGGTCGACAATTTCACCGAATTGATTGCCTGTACCTGACCTCAAGGGATTCAGGTATGCAGAGCGCCGCGCGCTGGCCGATAGATGGAGGCAGAAGCGCCGTTTTCGCGTTATCGATGAGCACAGTCGGGCTTTTCAGGCGACTTGTACGCTGTTAATTGATCACAGTTAACAACAAACCGGGCCGGATTGTCGTATGGTGGCGGCGCTTCATCCACGACGAACCATGAGTGACCGTTAGCCAATGTGCATTTCAGTATCCCGTGTTGTCGCCCTCTCCATGACTCTGGGCAGTCTCGTTCTGGCCACTCAGCCGGCGCTTGCGCAGCAAGGCAACTGGTATGTCGGCGCCGGAGCTGGAGTCTCGAGATTGAGCCCGGATACTGACGGTTCGGACTTCACACTCGACGATGAAGCGTCGGTGGCGGCAGGTGTTTATGCCGGGATGGATATCGGTCATCGCCTTGGGGTGGAAGCCGCATGGACACAACTCGGCGAAGCCGGTTTGTCTGGCGGAGAAAATGTCGAATATTCCGCTGTGTCGATTGGCGGTATTGCCTATGTACTGGGTGAAACCGATGTTCGTCGACGACAGGATAGCTGGTCTGGCTATCTTCGACTCGGTCTGAGCAAGATCAGCAACGAGTCGGACATCCTGCTGGCAGAAGAGGACAACACCGCCATATGGGCAGGTGCCGGTATTCAGTGGCCCATGGGTGATTCCTGGGGGTTGCGCGGCGAGCTGGCCAGTTTTGATGGCGATGCACAGGCCGCTACGGCCTCGGTCTACTGGCGACCCGGAGCGACCCGCAGCACGGGCAGAAACTCGCGACCAGTACCCGCCAGACTGCCGCAACCGCAACCGCAACCGCAACCGCAACCGCAACCGGAGGCCAAGCTTCCGGCAAAGACGCCGGCACCTGTTGAGAAGGCTCCAGCCGATCCGGCTGCAAGACCGGCACAGCAGACGGTCGTGACCGTCGAGCAATCGCTGTCTGCCTCCGCCAGTTCCTGCGCGGTTCCCGCCGCCGGAGAACCGCTCGATGCACAAGGTTGCGCCTTGTTCAGTGGTGTATTGCAGGGCGTGGAGTTCGAGGGTGAAAGTACGAATCTGACCCGTGTCGGCGAAACACTGCTGTCACGCCTGGCCGGTTCGCTGAATCTCTATCCCGAGCTGGTCGTGGAAATTCGTGTGCATACGCAGACATTCCCGGAACCGGAACGTGCGCGTGAACTGTCACGTGCAAGAGCTGTAGCCGTTGCCCGTTATCTGATGGGGCAGGGCGTGGATGTCAAGCGCCTGAAGGCACGTGCATTCGCTGATACTCAACCCCGTGCTGGAAACGACACCCCCGGTGGTCGCAGACTCAACAACCGCGTCGAGTTGCGCGTTTTATAATGCATCAGGCGGCGCTTCTGCGCCGATTGAGCATTACGTGCTCTGTTCGACAAAAACGGTGTAAACCTGCGAGACCCGAGTAGTAACGGGTCTCGATCGGGTTTGGAAATTGCTTTTGCTGTCCTGTCAACGCCGATTGTCTGGCAGGAACAGATCACCGATGATTCATCCCCGTAGTTCAATCCAGCATCCCTTGTCTGGCAAGCAGCGCGCTTTGCTGACCCTGCTGGTCTGCAGTGCCATGTCAGCCTGTTCGACATCGCTGCCGTTTCTTCAAGACTCATCCGATGCGACAGACGATGGCGACAGCTATCTGAATCGTGCGCGAATCGATGGGCGAGTGCTGGACGGGCGCGTCAGGGGGCGTTACGAGACCGACTTGCAGTCTGCATCGGCTCAGCAACAGCCCGGCGATGTGCAGATAGCCGCCTATCAGCGAGACCAGCTTCCGCCGAATGCAGCGACTCCTCCCGAAACCACGCCGGCACTCGGCATGGCCAATCGCTGGCGTCCGTCCATGCGCAGCAACGATCAGGATGGCGACGGTGTCATCGATGCGTTTGACGATTGTCCGAAAACCGAGGCCCATGTGACCGTTGACAGCATCGGCTGCGGACTCTTCGATGCTGTGCTGGACGAGGTCGTCTTCAACAGTGGTTCGCGTCTGCTTTCCGATGCCGCCCGAAGCCGCCTGGATCAACTGGCGGAAACCTTGCTGGCCTTCCCCGAATCCCGGGTTCAGGTACGAGCCCACACGGATTCACAGGGCAGTGCGCTCATGAACCAGCGCTTGTCCGCTGAGCGCTCGGAGTCGGTAGTGCAGTATCTGCAGAGCCGCGGAGTGCATGCCCGGCAACTGCAGGCAGTGGGCATGGGTGAGTCCCTGCCGCTGGCCAGCAATCGCGTAGCTGCGGGCCGACTGCGCAACCGCCGAGTGGATATCGTGACATTGCCGGATCAGGATGCCGGCGACCTGCCGGACATGGCGCCGCTGAAGGCCGGGCGGCGAGTGACGCTGCTGGCGGCCAACGAGACACCTGATCCAACACAACTGCAGACTGCGGCCGCACTGGCGCGTCCCAAGCCGCGAGCGGCAGTCGCAGAACCGGCCTTGAAGGCTGCAGAACCGGTTGCCGTAAAGACGCGATCCAGGCCGCCTGTCATGCCGCTGCCACAACCGGGCTTTGCCCCCGGTGTGAGTATTTCCGGTGTGGTGGACGGGTTGAGCTTTGCTGCCGGGTCGGCTGAACTACAGGACGATACCCACGAAAGTCTCGATGATGTGGCTCGTACTCTGCTGGAGAATCCACAGGTCCGGATCGTGGTCATGGCCCACACCGACGACGATGGCGATGCCGAACAGAATCTGCAGCTCTCGCGCCAGCGTGCGCAGTCGGTGGTGGACTATCTGGTGGAGCAGGGAGTTGACCAGGGGCGACTGGACGCAGAAGGTTATGGCGAACTACTACCCCTGGTGCAGAATGTCACGGCGGAAGACCGCGCAACCAATCGCCGGGTCGAAATCCGGATACAGAGAAACTAGATGTCCTTGTGCTGGCTGGGAAGCGGCCGATTCGATTGAATTGACACGGTTTTACATCTGAAATCAAGCTGTCACGTGGGTTGTCGGAGACATCCTGCAGGGTCGTGATGCACGTCGTGCTAATGAGCCAAGTAACCTGTTATCGTACTGTCGGTGCCGGAATTAACGTGGTGTCCGGAAAAGTCTGTAACCGTTAACAGGGACCGCCACGCGGTCAATCTAACATCATGAGCAAGAAGCACTTGTATAGCCGCTTCACGAGCCCGTGCATGCGCCCCTCAGGCGCACCGGCCGTGACCCCCGGAATTCTGACCATGGCCATTGGCCTGGTTCTGGGATCCGTTTCTGCCTCCAGCATGGCAGCGGACCTCGATTCAGTCAGTCCTTTTCAGTTGAGCGAAACTGCCGGATTTTCACTGCAGGCAAAGGCTGAAAACGGACCTGATTCCGACGGTGACGGCATCCGTAATCAGGACGATCTGGATGACGATAACGACGGCATTCTGGATACTGTCGAAGGCGGTGTCGACAATGATGGCGACGGTTTCCCTGACAACAATTCTGTCGATACCGACGGCGATGGCGCACCTGATCTGCTGGATCTGGACAGCGATAACGACGGTATTCTGGACAATATGGAAGCGCGTCTTTCTCGCGACTCCGTCAAGGCGCTGGACCAGGTGCCCAACGGTGCCATCGATATCGGCATCCCTGTCGGTAGAAACGGTGTAGCCGATGAAATCGAAACCTGGACAGATTCGGGGCAGATGAAATTCGCACTGCCTGATACGTCTCAGGACGGTATCACCGATTTTCGCGATACGGACAGCGATAACGATGGCATCTATGACGTCGTCGAGGCCGGTGGTGTCGATACCGATACTGACGGCCGACTGGACGGTTTCTACGATGGCGATGGCAAAGGCGTTGATGACACGGTCCAGGCTTCCGCCTTGCCGCTGTTCGATACCGATGGCGATTTCATCATGGATTTTCGCGATCTGGATTCCGATGGTGACACGATTCCCGATAGCGTCGAGTCCGGTGGCAATGCCAGCTCGCCGCTGGATTCCGATGGTGACGGCGCAGCCGATTATCGTGAGTCGGACAGTGACGGCGATGGTATTGGCGATCGGCAGGAAGTGGGCAGTGATGTCAATTCGCCTGTCGACACGGACGGTGACGGTATCGCGGATTTTCGCGACAGCGATGTTGCCTCCAGTGGCGGCGGCAGTGGGGACAGCGGCGACAACGCTGATGGTGGTTCTCAAGCCGGCAGTGGTGGCAGTAACGGTTCTGATGGCGACAGCGGCATTCGTGAGGATGATCGGCCTGATCGCGATGGTGATGGCATTGCCAACCAGGATGATCTGGATGATGACAATGACGGCATTCTCGATACCGAAGAAGGCATCATCGATGCCGATGGTAATGGTGTAGCCGATGCCACATCACGGGACACCGATGGTGACGGTACGCCCGATGGCAACGATCTGGACAGTGATAATGACGGCATTCTGGATCTGCTTGAAGCACGTCTGAATGAGTCCACCATTGCAGTATTGGATTCTGTCAATAACGGCGCTATCGATACGCGTAATCCGGTGGGTAGCAACGGTCTGGCGGATGCCATCGAGTCCAGCGTCGATTCCGGCACCATCAACGAACCGCTCTTCGATACGGACGGCGATGGCATACCCGATTACCTTGATTCCGATAGTGACGGTGACGGCATCTTCGATCTGGTCGAGGCAGGTGGCGTGGACAACGATGGGGACGGGCGCATCGATGGCTTTGTCGACCTGGATACAAAAGGTGTCGACGATGCCGTGCAGGCCAGTGCTCTGCCGCGTTTCGACACGGATTCGGATGGTCTGCGAGATTATCGCGATACCGATTCAGACGCCGATGGAATCCCTGACAGCGTAGAGAATACCGGCAGTGCTTCCGAGCCCACGGACACCGATGGCGATGGTGCCGCGGATTACCGTGAGCAGGATTCCGACAACGACGGGGTCAGCGATGCCGTTGAAGTCGGCGCCGATGCCAGCAACCCTGTCGACACCAACGGTGATGGTATTGCCGATTTTCAGGATGCCGAGGTGCAGAACAACGGCAGTGGTCCGACAGGCCCGGGAACGACACCATCAGGGGACCATGACGGGGACGGTCAGCCGAACTCGCAGGATGCCGATGATGACAATGATGGCATTGCGGATCTGGTCGAGGGCAGTGCCGACAGTGACAGCGATGGCATCATCAACCGTCTGGACCGTGACAGTGATAACGACGGTATTCTTGACTCCGTAGAAGGAGGACTGGATTCCGACGGTGACGGCGTGCCGGATTATCGGGACCTGGACAGCGACAACGATGGTCAGTATGACGCGCTGGAAGCGGGTCGTACGGCAGTGTCCTCCAGTGGACGACTGGCATCCTCGGCAAGTGTGGATGCGTTTGGTCTGGCTGCCGGTGCGAGCGATCATGTCGTGGATACCGATGGTGATGGTGTTGCCGATCCGATCGATCTGGATTCCGACAACGACGGACTGCCTGATCTGCATGAAGCCGGATATGCAGATGCCGACCTGAATGCCCGACTCGACAATATCGTCGACAGCAACAAGGATGGCGCTGATGACTCGCGACCGGGTAATACGGTAGCGTTGCGGGATACCGACAGTGATCGTATTGCCGACTCGCGCGATCTGGACAGTGATCAGGACAGTCTCTCGGACCTCTTCGAGAACAGTGGCAGCGATAACGATCAGGACAACAACGGCCAGGTTGACAACTTTGTCGATGCCAATGGCGATGGTCTGGATGACAATGTCGCAGCCCATCTGGCAGCTCCGACGGACACCGATAATGACGGCCTGCCCAATTCCATCGACCTGGACAGTGACGGCGACGGCATCAGTGATCTGATCGAGGCTGGTGGCCGGGATGAGAACAGCGACAGTCGTGCCGACCTGCTGGCCGACAGTGATGGTGATGGTATTCCGGATATGAACGACGCCGATTTTACCGGTGGCAGCGATATCGACAACGATGGCATCGATGACTCGGTCGATGCGGATTTTGTCACCGGCCCGGACACGGATGGCGACGGTGTCGTGGATCGATTCGACCCGGATTCGGACGGTAACGGTTTTGCCGGCCCGTATGATGACAATGACGATGGCCAGTCACAGGGCGAGCCAGTCGATCTGCCTGACTCTGATGGTGATGGTGTTCCCGATCTGCAACAGGGGCAGGCGCTCGATGGTCAGGTGGAAACCGGGCTGGGTGGTTCCGGGTTTGGTTGCAGTGTTGCAACCGTTGGCAGCCGCTCGGGTATCGATCCATTATTGCCCTTGTTGCTGGGTGGAAGCGCCCTGGTGCTGGGCGCTCGTGTTCGCCGACGCAGGGAGAGCGGTTCCGACTCATGATCGAGATGTTTGTTGACGGTAGTTGTCGTTTGTCGCAGCAGGCCGGGGAAGCAGTTCTCCAGCCTGTCTGCAGGAATTCGGGTTGCAGTGTTCGTCGGAACAACAGGCCTCGTGCCATTCGTGTTGCGATGTCAGCCACCTTGTTGGGTGGCCTGATGACACTGGCAGGATGCAGTTCGATCGGTGCCAGCAGGGCTGATCGTGACTTCCAGCCTCGAATCTATGCCGGCGCCGGAGTACTGGCGAGTCGGCTGGAGCCTGACACCGATGGTGTGGCAGGCACCTCGGTCGATGAAAACATGAGTGGCGGAGCCTCGCTGACGCTGGGTTATGACATCAACAGTCGTTTCAGTGTCGAAGGCCACGTGGCTGCTCTGGGTGAAGCCACTCTCGAGCCGCAAGGCAGCATCGATTACACCGTGGGCGGTCTCAGTGCCCTCGCCTATGCCTCTCGCGAGCCGAGTAATCGTGCGCGGCGTGAAGGCCTGGCATTTTTCGGACGGCTTGGGCTGGGTGCACTGGAGAATGATGCCAGTGGCGTGAAATTCAAACAGGTGAACGATGTGCATCTGCTGGCAGGGCTTGGGCTGGAATACGGTCTTGCCAATGGGGTCGGTGTGCGCGCCGAGCTGGTCGCTCATGAAACGGATGCGAAGTATGCTCAGCTGGGACTGATCTATCGCTTTGGTGCCGGGCAAGAGGGGCGAAGAGCCTCGACGTCCTTGCCTGACAAGCCGGTCTTGTTGCCGCAGGTGGTCGACATACCGGTAGAAGGTGTGCCGCTGGAAGAGTTGCCACCCGAAGCCGTTGCGGATTCCGACTCCGTACCGCTGGACGAGCTGCCGCCCATTGAAGTTGCGGATGCCGAACCTGTGCCGCCAAAGCCGGCGGCCGTCGAGTCAACGGCTGCGCTTGCCGATGCGGATGCTGATGGTGTACCCGATGCCAGAGATCAATGTCCGGGCACCGCTGCAAATGCGCCTGTCAAGACGGATGGCTGTGCCATCTTTGGTGGCGTGGTCGAAGGCGTCAACTTTCAACCGGGGTCTGATCGATTGACTGCCGAGGCGATAGACGTCCTGGCGGGTGTTGCACAGACGCTGCAGGAATATCCCGATATACGCGTCATCATCGAGTCCCATACCGATAATGAGGGCTCGGCTGCCGCCAATCTGCAATTGTCGAAAAGACGGGCAATTGCCGTGGCTCGTTATCTGGTGGATGCCGGTATTTCCGGGTCACGCCTGAAGCCGCAGGCCTTTGGCGAATCACGTCCTCGCACCAGCAATCTGACTGCAAAGGGCAGGGCGGCCAACCGCCGGGTCGAGTTCTCCATTCTGCAGTAGTCATGCAGCTGGCAAGGCTGTGGCAGTAACACGGGGAATAGCACTGGTAGTCACCGGAGAAGCGTTGTCTTTTCCGGTGACTGCGCACATGCTTGTGATCGTCTGATCGTCTGATCGTCTGATCGCCGCATCGCCGCATCACCGCATCACCGCATCACTCGAGGTGGAGCCACTTGCATGCTTCCCCGCGATCAACCTGCAGAGTCGAACACTCCTGGCCTGACTGAGCGGCCCTGATTGCTTACGACCGGTTTTTCTCGATAAAACCCCGCTCGCTGTTTCAATTTGTTCTTGACTTCCGAATAGTGTGTCTGTTTAATGTTCACGTGAACATGTTGGCGTAACCAAGAAGACCGACGATTTCACGACATCAGTCAACGAGGAATAGCGGTGATGAAACCAATGAATACGACCTTGTGCCGGAGCGTGCTGCTGACGACCATCTCCAGCCTTGGAATGGCGACCGCACAGGCGGAACCCAGGACCAACATGCTGCATCAATGGGCCCAGGGCTCGGAAGCTGCAGCCATTGCCAAGCTGGGCGAGATGTTCGAAGAGCGTGGTGGCATCTGGGAACAGACAGCGATTTCCGGTCACACGTCCAACACCCTGGCAAAGCTGCGTTCGGATGTGGTCTCGGGCAACGCCCCGGCTGCCGTGCAACTCAAGGGCCCTGAAATTGCCGAATGGGATACCACCGGGCGCACGGCCAATCTGGACGATGTTGCCAAGGCCCAGGGTTGGGATGAAGTTGTGGCGCCCGAGCTGGTCTCGGTGATGAAGCCAACGGGCCATTGGGTCGCGGCACCGATGAATATCCACCGGGTGAACTGGCTGTATTCATCGAAGAAGATTCTGGATGAGCTGGATCTGAACGTCCCCGTGACCTGGGCCGATTTCAATGCCAGCTGCGAGAAGATCATGGCCGCCGGCAAGATATGCCTGGCGCACGGTGCTGCCGACTGGTCGGATACCACGACTTTCGACAGTGTGGTCTACGGCATGGACATCGAGCTGTATCGCAAGGCGTTTCAGGAAGCCGATACGGATGCCATGCGCAGCCAGAAGATGATCGACGCCTTTGCGCAATTGCGCAAGATGATCGGCTATATGGACGACGGTATCAATGGACGTTCCTGGGAGCAGTCCATGGCCATGACCATGGATGGCGAAGCCGCCTTTTTCATGATGGGAGACTGGACCGTCGCCTCTGCCAATGCCGCAGGTTACCAGGAAGGCGTGGATTATCTGTGCAACCAGACACCGGTTGACTGGGGTGGCAATGGCTTCATTCTGAATGCGGATTCCGTGGTCTTCTTCGAGCAGTCCGATCAGGATTACATCGACGGGCAGAAACTGCTGGCGGAAACCATCATGTCACCCGAGTTTCAGGTGACGTTCAATGTTGCCAAGGGCTCCATTCCGTCGCGCACTGACATCGACCTGTCGGAGGGCGGATTCACTCAGTGCCAGCAACAGGGACTGACGGATCTCAAGGCATCGGTCTCCGAGGGCACCCTGGTACGTTCCATGGCGCACAACATGACGGTGCTGCAGAAGTTTCGTGGCCCCATGATGGAAGTCATCACCGAGTTTGTTGCTGACGATTCCATCTCCGCGGAAGAGGCTGCCAACCAGCTGGCTGACGCTGTCGAATACAACCAGTGATTTGAGTTCTGTTGCGGGTCGTGTGCCGCGATGGCATGCGACCTGACCAGCGCGGGGAACGATCAATGACAACAGATTCGACCGACAAGCGATCGGCAAGGCAGTTTCTGAGCGACTATCTACCGCAGCTGGTGCTGGCGCCGACGGTGCTGGCGATGCTGCTCTATGTGGTGTTCTTTTCCTTGTGGACGCTCTGGCTGTCACTGTCCACCTCGACCATCCTGCCGGACCTGACATTCAGTGGCTTCGGCGAATACGTGGCGCTGTGGAAGAGCAAGCGCTGGAACGTGGCCTATCAGAACCTGTTCGTTTTCGGTTCTCTGTACGTACTGGGCTCACTGTTCATCGGCACCTTGCTGGCCATACTGATCGATCAGCGTGTCAGGTTCGAAGCATTCTGGCGTACGGTCTATCTCTATCCGCTTGCCATCTCCTTCATCGTGACCGGTACTGTCTGGCGCTGGATCTTTCATCCGCAGACAGGGGTCGAGCTTGCACTTCAGGATATCGGCTGGCTGGGCGCCCAGTTCGACTGGATCACCGACCGAAGCATGGCAATCTATGTGGTGGTCATCACGGGTATCTGGCACGCATCGGGCTTTGCCATGGCGCTGATACTGGCAGGTCTCAGAGCCGTTGATGGAGATCTGGTCAAGGCGGCCCAGATTGATGGCGCATCCATGGCACGCACGTATCGGCGTGTCATCCTGCCATCCATCTGGCCCATCTTTCTGGCGGTGGCCGTGGTGCTGTTGCAATTTGCCATCAAGACCTACGATCTGGTGGTGGCTCTGACACAAGGTGGGCCGGGTGTGTCCACGACAGTGCCTGCCATCGTGGTCTACGACTTGATGTTTCAGCGCGGCCAGATAGCTCAGGGTGCAGCGGCGGCAGTCATGATTCTGGTGGCTCTGGCCATTGTGCTGATTCCCTACATGCTCTACATCAAGTGGCGCGGACGTGACGGAGAAGGTTCTCATGGCTGAGTCGAGCGCCACACAGATCGAATTCGATCCCCTGGCCACGGGTAGTCGCGGCAAACGCATCACGTCGAAGACCATTGTCTACGTCCTGTTGAGTCTGTTCGCCATCTACTATCTGGCGCCCTTGACCATTCTGGTCATGAATTCCATGCGTCCGCTGGAAGACATCGTGCGTGGCGGCTTCATCGATACGCCGGACAATCTGTCACTGCAGTACTGGGTAGAGGCCTGGAGCACGTTCTGTATCGCCGGTACCTGTGAAGGTGTATCGCGTTTCTTCATGAACTCGCTGCTGATGGCCGTACCGGCCACCATTCTGTCGACCATGCTCGGGCTGGTGAACGGCTATGTTCTGTCCAAGTGGCGTTTTACCGGTGCGAACATGCTGTTCGGTCTCATCACACTGGGTGTGTTTCTGCCGGCCCAGATGACCTTGCTGCCCTGGGCATTCATCCTTGGCAAGCTGGGTCTGTCCAACACGATCTCCGGTCTGGTACTGATACACACCATTCAGGGCCTGTCGTTCACGACGCTGTTCTGTCGCAACTATTTTCTGGCCATCCCCGATGACCTGATCAAGGCGGCGCGTATCGATGGTGCCGGTTTCTGGCGCATTTTCCGTCGCATCGTGCTGCCATTGTCGCCACCGATTGTCATCGTGACCGTCATCTGGCAGTTCACCGGAATCTGGAACGAATTCCTGTTCGGCACGGTATTCACCTCCGGTGCCAATCAACCCATCACCTCCGCGCTGGTGGCATTTTCAGGATCGGGCACGGGTGTCCGCGCCTATAACGTGGAGGCAGCTGCCGTCATCATGGCGGCTCTGCCTCCGTTGGTCATCTACATCGTTGGCGGCAAGTACTTCGTCAGAGGCCTGACCCAGGGCGCAGTCAAATAGGAAGCATCAGTCATGTCATCACTGACACTCAGCGAATTGCGCAAGAGCTACGGCAATGTCGAGGTTCTCAAGGACATCAATCTGGAAGCCGAATCCGGGGAGTTCATCGCCCTCGTGGGGCCGTCGGGTTGCGGCAAGTCCACACTGCTGGCGATGATCGCCGGTCTGGAGAGCGTCACCTCCGGTGAGATCCGCATCGAGGATCGGGTGGTCAACAACGCAGCCCCCAAGGATCGGGACATTGCCATGGTCTTTCAAAGCTATGCGCTGTATCCGACCATGACCGTTCGAGACAACATGACATTCGGTATGGAGAGCCGCAAGGTGCCGAAAGACGAGCAGAACAGAGAGGTTGCGCGAGTGGCCGCTCTGTTGCAGATCGAACCCTTGCTCAAGCGCAAGCCGAGTCAGCTCTCCGGTGGTCAGCGGCAGCGAGTGGCGATGGGGCGAGCCCTGGTTCGAGACCCCAAGCTGTTCCTGTTTGACGAGCCCTTGTCGAACCTTGATGCAAAGCTGAGGATCGAGATGCGCAGCGAGATCAAGAAGCTGCATCAGAATGTCGGCAAGACCACGGTGTATGTGACACACGATCAGATCGAAGCCATGACGCTGGCCAGTCGTATCGCCGTGATGTACAAGGGTGTTCTACAGCAATACGACACGCCCAAGACTATCTACGAGCGTCCGGTCAATCGTTTCGTGGCCGGTTTCATGGGCTCACCCACCATGAATTTTCTGCAGGCCATTGTCGCAGACGAGGGCAGGGGACTGATCATTGCCAATGGTGATGGTCGTATCCTGCCGTTGCCCGAAGGTCGATTTTCGGGTCTGCAGCCGGGTCAGGAGGTCATATTCGGTATACGCCCTGAACACTTCAGCCTGGTGTCTGGTGATGATGCGAGCTCGGGCGGGAGGGCTGTGGTCGATGCCGGTATCGATATGGTCGAACCTACGGGCGCTGAAACCATTCTGATGACCAGCATTCACGGTCAGGAGGCCATTGCCCGTTGCGAACCGGACGATGCGCCAGAGCAGGGGGAACGTGTCAGCCTGGCCATCGACATGCGCAAGGTCTGTCTGTTTGACCCGGTCAGCGACATGCGATTGTAGGACTGCGCTGAGTGCTGCCGATTCGACTCTGTTTCGCTAGTCGTCTGGCGCTGTGCACTGCGCTGGTGCGGGGACTGGTAACAGGCTTTTCAGCCCGAATAACGGTGTGATACTTGATGTGGGTACACTTGAATTGAAACTACCCAAAAAAAGTTTCATGACAAGCCCGTGACCACCTTTTGCGCGCAACGCTTCGTTCAGTGGGCTCCAAGTCCCCGATATTCCAGCGTGGATACACTTTGGTCGGACGATAAAAATATGTAGTGAAACTACATAAGTGGATATTTTAACGTTCAAGTTGCTGTTTTAAAAGATTTTTTACCCATGTAGTGGGTGTCAAGCCGCTCCAGTCTACAGTATAGTTCCGCCCATCGAAGCCGCTACAGCCTGCACTTGTAGTGGCTCAATTTGAGTCCCGGCGTTACCAACTATCAGGAGCAACCTATGAATCAGACGGCTCGTGTCTTGTCACCCGTACTGGATCTGACCCCTTATGGCATCAACTCAGCCGCTGAGATTGTCTACAACCCATCCTATGAACTGCTGTTCGAAGAAGAGCTCAAGGATGATCTGACTGACCTCGAGCGCGGTACGCTGACAGAGTCTGGCGCGATCGCTGTCGACACGGGTGCCTTTACCGGCCGTAGCCCCAAGGACAAGTACATCGTCAAGGACGATGTGACGCGAGACGTCCTCTGGTGGTCCGATCAGGGTGCCAATGACAACAAGCCTATCTCCGAGTCTGTCTGGAGCGATCTGAAGGCGCTGGTGTGTAACGACCTTGATGGCAAGCGACTCTTTGTCGTCGACGCCTTTTGTGGCGCCAACGAGAACAGTCGAGTCGCCGTGCGCTTCATTACGCAAGTGGCCTGGCAGGCGCATTTCGTCACCAATATGTTCATTCGCCCCAGCGACGCTGAACTGAACGGTTTCGAGCCAGACTTCGTGGTCATGAACGCCGCTTCCGCGACCAACGACAAGTGGCAGGAACACGGCATGAATTCCGAGAATTTCGTGGCCTTCAATTTCGCCGAAAAGATCCAGCTGATCGCCGGTACCTGGTACGGCGGTGAAATGAAGAAAGGTCTGTTCTCCTACATGAACTTCATCCTGCCGTTGAAGGGCATTGCATCCATGCATTGTTCTGCCAACGTGGGTGAGGCGGGCGATACCGCTGTATTTTTCGGCCTGTCAGGCACGGGCAAGACCACGCTGTCCACAGACCCCAAGCGCCGTCTGATCGGTGATGACGAGCATGGCTGGGACGACGATGGCGTCTTCAACTTCGAAGGTGGCTGCTACGCCAAGACCATTCGTCTGAGTGCCGAGGCAGAGCCGGATATCTTCGGCGCCATTCGTCGCAATGCCTTGCTCGAGAACGTCGTGGTTCGCGAAGATGGCAGCGTCGATTATGACGATGCCAGCAAGACAGAGAACACTCGTGTCTCATACCCGATCAACCATATCGATAACATCGTCAAGCCAGTGTCGCGTGCCGGTCATGCTGACAAGGTCATCTTTCTGACCGCCGATGCCTTCGGTGTGTTGCCAGCGGTCTCACTGCTGACTCCCGAGCAGACCCGCTATCACTTCCTGTCCGGGTTCACGGCCAAACTGGCCGGTACGGAGCTGGGTGTCACCAGTCCGCAGCCTACATTCTCTGCCTGTTTCGGCAAGGCGTTTCTCAGTCTGCACCCCACCAAGTACGCAGAGGAGCTGGGCAAGCGCATGCAGGCGTCCGGCGCCAAGGCCTACCTGGTCAACACGGGCTGGAACGGTACCGGCAAGCGAATTTCGATCAAGGCCACACGCGCCATCATCGATGCCATTCTGGACGGTTCCATCGAAGAAAGCGCGACCAGCACCATCCCGACATTCGGTCTGCGTGTACCCACCGAGCTGGCGGGAGTGGATGCCAGTCTGCTGGATCCACGCAACACCTACGAGGATGCCGCTCAGTGGCAGGTAGAGGCTGACAAGCTGGCGAAGCTGTTCATCGACAACTTCGAGCAGTACACCGATACCGACAGTGGCAAGCAGCTGGTTGCTGCAGGACCGGTACAGGAGTAATTGCTGAGACGTCTGGTGGTGGCAAATGCCGCCGCCGGACGTCTATTGATCGGTTTTTCCAGCGGTGCCGGCCCGCACGGTCTTCCTCGCAGAAAGATTGATCGGTTCAGCGCATCACGGTGAGCAAATCACGTTCAGCGCACCACGTTCGGCGATATGGAGTTCAGCGCAGACGGATTGCCTGAGCTCGCAGTTCCTTGAGACTGGCTTCCAGTCTGAGCTGATCCTGGGATTGCGGGGCGACCTGCTGCAGCGCCAGCTCCAGCTGGCTCGTGGCACGTTCCAGCTCATCCAACGATTCGAAGTAGCGGGCCAGGGATTCATGACTGCCAGCCTGGTCATCCAGCCTTTCCTGAATGCTGGCCAGTTGCCGCCACGCCAGCGGATCCGGATTGCTGTTACTGCGCAGATATTCATTGGCGATCTGCATGGCCTGACCCAGGCGGCGATCCTGTATCAGCTGCTCCAGGCGTTTTTCCACGATCGAGTAGCGTTCCGGGTACAGATCGGACAGGGCGGCCAGAATGGAATCATCGCTGCGTTGCTTGTCCATGCTGGCAATGTCGGCTCGCAGCAGTTCAACCATCGGATGAGCCTTGATCAAGGTATCCAGTTCCTGCAGATAGGCCCTGGCCTCGTCGAGTCGGTTGGCTCTCTGACTGATCAGCGCCAGTGCATAACAGCTGGAAATGTCCGGTTTTATCTGGTGGCGAGCCAGATAGGTGCGCATCAGCTCTCCGCTGTCCGTGGCGCTGAGAACGGCCAGCCGTGCACGAAACAGGTCGTAATCGGGGCTGTTCAGTCGCTCTCTTTTCGGTTGCGAACCGGCGCGGTCTGTCGCTTCGGCAATCCGGTTGTTGTCCAGTGGGTGGGTGCGCAGATATTCCAGTTGCAGATTGGAGGTGTTGAGTGAATTCTTGCGTCGCAGAATGGCAAATGATTCAGCCATGGCGCGTGCGTCGTATTGGGCATTGGACAGTATTTCGATGCCGATGCGATCCGCCTCGATCTCGTTGCTGCGGGTGAAGTTGATGGCCGATTGCTGGCTGGCCGCGAGCCCTGCTGCCAATGCTGCCTGACCGGCCTGTGGAGAGGCCTGACCGATGATGATGGCTGCGAGTACGGCGGCGGCGGTGCTGAGTGTGGCGCGATTGCCGGTTGCGAAGGCGCGAGCATGATGGCGTTGAGTGACGTGAGCCACTTCGTGAGCGACCACGCTGGCCAGTTGCTCCTCCTGATCCATGACGGCGATCAGGCCGGAGTTGACGCCGACATAACCCCCGGGAATGGCGAAGGCGTTGATCTGGGGGTCATCGATGATGAAAAAGGTGAAGTCGCGTGCCTCTCCCTTGCCCGAGGCCAGCACCAGTCTGGCGCCGAGACTCTGGATGTATTCCGTGAGCTGAACATCACGCACCAGTGGCAACTGAGCCCGGATCTGGCGCATGAACTGCGCTCCCAGCTGCTGCTCCTCGATAGGCGATAGCGCGCTGTCGGCAGGTTCCCCCATGCTTGGCAGGTTCTGCTGGGCGGCGATGGAGCTGGCGCTTAGTACCAGCAGCAACCCGAATATGATGCCAATTGCCCGATGTAACAGGGATCCACCGAACAGGCGGCTGCTCCTGGCCCGGGAAGTCTGGCTGGAATGTTCCGGATACACAGTGTGATTCAAGGTTTCATAAGGGGTGGCAATACGTTGTTGGACATTGTGCTGCTTGGTTCGTGCCAATCTATCATGAGCCTGTTTCCGGCTCCCGTAATCGTCTGCAAGGCGTTATACTCTCACCCTGTATGGGGTTCGACACAATCCGGCCCGGCAATCAGTTCAAGTCACTCACCCGAATTACCTCTCGTGGTGTGATCACAGGCGGTTCAACCCACCACTGCCCACTCGTGACAAGGACCCACATTATTGCCAGCCACCTCTACAACGCAATCATGATGCTATCAGACGTGCGTGCAGGCCATCGGTCTCTCGTGCGCATTGTCGTCGGCGTCCCTGAATATCTAGCGAGAATGAGGACTAAAAGCGGTGGAATTATCCGGTGGTGAAATACTGATCGAAGCGCTGAAGGAAGAAGGCGTCGAGTTTCTTTTCGGTTATCCAGGTGGTGCAGTCCTGCACATCTATGATGCCCTGTACGAACAGAATTCAGTGAAGCACATTCTCGTGCGTCACGAGCAAGGAGCAACGCATGCAGCGGATGGTTACGCGCGTGCAACCGGTAAACCCGGAGTCGTGCTGGTCACGTCGGGTCCGGGAGCTACCAATGCGGTCACCGGTATCGCCACGGCGTTCATGGACTCCATTCCCATGGTCGTGCTGTCCGGTCAGGTACAAAGCCGCTTCATCGGCAGCGATGCCTTCCAGGAAGTGGATTGCATCGGTATCACGCGTCCTTGCGTCAAACACAACTTTCTCGTGGACTCTCTCGAGAACTTCGCCGAGACCATGAAGAAGGCTTTCCATGTGGCCACGACCGGCAGACCCGGACCCGTTGTCGTGGATATCCCCAAGGATTTCACGGCACCCGGTGTAACAGTACCGTTCAATTACCCCAAGACGGTCAACATGCGCTCCTACAGCCCGGCAGAACAGGGCCATCCCGGCCAGATTCGCAAGGCGGTGGATCTCATCCTGTCAGCCAAGCGCCCCATGATCTATTCCGGTGGTGGTGTGGTGCTGGGCAATGCAGCCGCACAGCTCACTGAATTCACCGAGTTGCTGGGTTACCCGATCACACAGACACTGATGGGCCTGGGTGCCTTCCCGGCGTCCAACAAGCAGAATCTGGGCATGCTGGGCATGCACGGTACCTACGAAGCCAATATGGCGATGCACGATTGCGATGTGCTGATTGCCATCGGTGCGCGCTTTGATGACCGTGTCACTGGCGAAATAGAAAGCTTCTGCCCGGATGCCAAGATCGTGCATGTGGATGTCGATCCGGCCTCCATTTCCAAGAACGTCACCGTGGATGTGCCTATCGTGGGCAATGTCACGCATGTACTCGATGCCATGATCGCGCTGATCAAGGACACCGGCAAGCGGGCTGATCCTGCCGATCTGGCGCAATGGTGGGCCACCATCAAGGGCTGGTCTGACATCAACTGCATGGCCTACCAGCTGGATGACAAGCTGATCAAGCCGCAGGCAGTCGTCGAGGCGCTGTGGCGTGAGACCAAGGGCGATGCGTATATCTGCTCCGATGTCGGTCAGCACCAGATGTGGGCGGCTCAGTTCTACGGTTTCGACAAGCCACGTCGCTGGATCAATTCCGGTGGTCTGGGCACCATGGGCTTCGGTCTGCCGGCAGCCATTGGTGTGCAACTGGCTTTCCCTGACGAGGTCGTTGCCTGTGTCACCGGTGAGGCGAGTGTGCAGATGTGTATTCAGGAGCTTTCAACGGCCATGCAATACAGCACACCCATCAAGGTCATCAGCCTGAACAACCGCTACATGGGCATGGTTCGCCAGTGGCAGGAATTCAACTACGACAAGCGTTACTCACATTCCTACATGGACGCCTTGCCTGATTTCGTGAAGCTGGCGGAAAGCTACGGCCATGTCGGTATGCGCATCGACAAGCCAGGTGATGTGGAAGGCGCGCTGAAAGAGGCCTTCGCGATGAAGGATCGCCTGGTATTCATGGATTTTCAGACTGACCAGACAGAGAATGTGTATCCCATGATCGAAGCTGGCAAGGGACACCACGAAATGCGATTGAATCCTGCTCGGGAGCTGGCGTGATGCGTAGGCACGTTATATCTGTCCTGCTGGAAAACGAATCGGGCGCGCTGTCACGCGTGTCCGGTCTGTTCAGTGCACGCGGCTACAACATCGAGTCACTGACGGTGGCGGCCACTCACGATCCAACACTGTCACGCATGACCATCGTGACCATCGGTACCGACAGGATCGTCGAGCAGATCATCAAGCAGCTGAACAAGCTGGTGGATGTCGTGCGCCTGACCGACCTGACTGAAGTGGCGTTCATCGAGCGTGAAATCATGATGGTGAAGGTGCGTGCCGTGGACGCTGCACGGGAAGAGCTCAAACGCATGACGGATATCTTTCGAGGACATATCCTCGATGTCACGGATTCCAGCTATGTCATCGAGCTCACGGGTGATGACTACAAATTGTCAGGTTTCCTGGATGCAATCGGTCGAGATAACATCATCGAGGCGGTCCGTTCCGGCGCCACAGGTATCGCTCGCGGTGATAAAAGCCTGAAGCCTTGACACTGTTGCGTGAGAAAGCCTCCGGCAGGGTAAACTGCCGGTTGGCTGAAGCGGTTACGAGGCATTAAATTCGATGGTGGAGTCAAGCGAGGTTCGCAAGCGACCGTCCAGGGGCATATATCTGTTGCCCAATCTGTTCACGACGAGCGCACTGTTTGCCGGTTTCTACAGTGTCGTGCTCGCCTACAATGGCGAGTACAAGCAGGCGGGTATTGCCATCATCGTGGCCATGGTGCTGGACGGCTTTGACGGTCGTGTGGCTCGCATGACCAATACGACGACCGCCTTCGGTGCCGAATACGACAGTATGGCCGACATGATTTCCTTCGGCATGGCACCGGCCTTCCTCATGTACAGCTGGTCTCTGTCGAGCCTGACCGAGGCCTATCACGGCCAGCTTGGCTGGGTTATCGCTTTCGTGTATACCGCTTGCTGTGGTTTGCGCCTGGCACGCTTCAATGTGGCCGTCGGCACGGCTGACAAGCGATTCTTTCAGGGGCTGGCCTGTCCGTCGGCCGCTGCCGTCCTGGCCAGTTTCGTCTGGGTCATGAGTGAAATGGGCGTGAATGGACCTGATGTGGTTGTTCTGGTGGGCATCATGACCCTGTTTACCGGGGTGGCCATGGTCAGCACGTTTACCTACTACAGCTTCAAGGACCTGGGCACCAATCGCAAGGTGCCGTTTGCCATGCTGCTGGGTCTGTTGATGCTGTTCGTGGTGACTGCGGTCGATCCAGCCAAGATGATTCTGATTGCCTCTGCGCTCTATGCCTTGTCGGGTCCTGTGTACTATCTGTTCAGGGTCTATCGCAAGCGTTCTCGTCAGTCGGCCTGAGGAGAGTCTGCCTTGATTCGTTCCAACCGGTCCTGATGCGTTACACAGTCAGACAGCAGCATTGCCTGCAGACGATGGGCATTGTGCCGTGGGTATCGCGTTTTCCGGAAGATGCCGCGGCACTTGCGGCGGCAGCAGAAAGCGCTAGAGCGACAGAACCTGAGACGGCGCTCGCGGCTGACGATACGAGCCCTGTTCAGGATACGGTCGAGCCGGTAAGTGTGGCGAGCGCGACGGAAGCTCCCGGTCCGGTAGAGTCCACTGTCGAAAGCCTTGCCGAGACGGCTGCTGCAACCTCGCAGGAAGCTACTCAAACAACTACTCAAGCAGTTACTCAACCAGTTGCGCCGGTTGCGGAGCAGTCTGTCGTGACTGCGTCGCCAGCGTCAAGCCCGGCACAGCCACCACAGGCCATGGACAGTCTGAGCGAGTGGTTGCTGGA
>CBDUIJ010000050.1:0-24093 GCA_965367215.1 uncultured Granulosicoccus sp. | reverse complement strand
TCGTCGGGTCGCCTTGTCGGACGGGCGCACGCAGACTCTGAGTATTACCTTATTTTCCGATCGACCCACTAGGGTGGCTGACGTGACAGAATAGTTTATGACAGAGCAAACCAACCCGGTCAAGGGTAATCAGTCGATCATTTCCATTCGTGGATTGACCAAGACATACAAGGGTGGCCACCAGGCTCTCAAGGGCATCGATCTCGAGATCAGGGAAGGGGAAATCCTGGCATTGCTGGGTCCCAACGGCGCGGGCAAGACCACACTCATTTCCACCATCTGTGGTCTGGTGACGCCTACCTCTGGTAGCGTCACAGTGGGTGGGCATGACATCATCAAGGACTATCGGGCCACGCGTTCGCTGATTGGCCTGGTTCCTCAGGAACTGACCCTGGGGGCATTCGATGTCGTCAAGGATACCGTTCGCTTCAGCCGTGGCTTGTTCGGCATGCCGCCGGATGAAGCGAAGCTGGATGCGCTGCTGGGCGATCTGTCACTGCTCGACAAGAAGAATTCCATCGTCAGCAGACTTTCGGGTGGCATGAAGCGACGTGTACTGATTGCCAAGGCCCTGTCGCATGAGCCGCGAGTCCTGTTTCTGGATGAACCGACCGCAGGGGTCGACGTCGAGCTTCGCAAGGACATGTGGAAACTGGTGGAGAAACTTCGCCAGGACGGGGTCACGATCATTCTCACGACGCACTACATCGAAGAGGCGGAGGAGATCGCGGATCGGGTTGGCGTCATCAGTGACGGACGTCTGCTGGTGATCGATGACAAGGTCAATCTGATGAATTCGCTGGGCAGAAAGCAGCTGACAGTCGAGTTGAAGAGCGCCATCGATGTCCTGCCGGAGTCGCTTGAAAAATTCGATCTGGAGCTGTCGAGCGATGGGCAACGGCTGACCTATACCTACGATACCAAGAGCGAACGTACCGGCATCACGGCACTGCTGCAGGCTGTCAGTGACGAAGGCTTCGGTCTGAAGGATCTGAATACCAGCCAGAGTTCGCTGGAAGACATTTTCGTGAATCTGGTACACAGCGAAGGCGGGAAGAGCGAATCATGAATGTGCAAGCCATCAAGGCCATCTACTTCAATGAAATGGCGCGGACTCGCAAGACGCTGATGCAGAGTATTGCCTCTCCGGTCATCTCGACAGTACTCTACTTTGTCGTATTCGGTTCGGCGATAGGGTCGCGTATTCAATCGGTGGAAGGCGTCGACTATGGCTCGTTCATCGTGCCGGGGCTTGTCATGCTGTCCTTGCTGACGCAGAGTATTTCCAATGCCTCTTTCGGAATCTTCTTTCCGAAGTTCACGGGTACCGTCTACGAGATCATGTCTGCGCCGATTTCATTCTTCGAGGTGCTGATCGGCTACGTCGGTGCTGCTGCCAGCAAGTCCCTGATCATCGGTACCATCATTCTGATCACGGCGTCGTTCTTCGTCGATCTGCATATTGCCCACCCTGTATGGATGGTGGTGTTTCTGCTGATGACGTGTATTGCCTTCAGTCTGTTCGGATTCATCATCGGCTTGTGGGCTGACAATTTCGAGAAACTGCAACTGATTCCCCTGCTGGTGATTACACCACTGGTGTTCCTGGGAGGGAGTTTCTATTCGGTCAGCATGCTGCCCGAGTTCTGGCAGAAGGTGACCTTGCTCAATCCGGTGCTGTATCTGGTCAGCGGCTTTCGCTGGAGCTTCTTTGAAGTCTCCGACGTCAGCGTCACGCTCAGTCTGATCATGATTTCAGGCTTTCTCGTGGCTTGTCTACTTGTTGTCTGGCTGATGTTCAAGACCGGGTACAAACTGAAGCAGTAATCGTGGCTGGCGTGATGGCGCCAGCCTCAACCGGCTTTCATTTTATCGATGGTGCCATCCAGTTTCAGCAAGGATTCTTCAACCCTGAAGAGGCAGTGCTTCATCTCGTCTTCGAGCTGAAACTTCAACTCCTTAATCAACTCCGGATCGGTATCGGCAGGTAGTCGAGAGAGTAGCTCGATGACGTGCTCTCTCGCTATTTCCAGCTCACCGGCAAACCCTCTGGCTGTGACAGTGGAGCCGGAGAGGTCGTGAACAAATTGCGATAAGGGCGATTTCACAGGTGCATCTCTGGTGTTGTGATCGCTGTCTGTATTGGTGCTGGCTAAAGACATTCACATGCCTCCATGGTGTCTTGCAGCTGGATGGCGTCAAAGGGCTTTTGAAGAAAGAAGCTGTTGGGCACCTGGCGGGCTCTTTTCTCGAACTCTGAGCGTTCACTGGCAGTGATGAAGATAATGGGTGTGGACATGGTGGCGTGATGATTGCGCAGTCGCTCAGCCACCATGAAACCGTCCCCACCGGGCAGGTTGATGTCAAGCAGGACGACATCAGGGTTGGACTTTACCGCCTCATCCATCGCTCTGATGGCATCGCTGACACTGTGAACCTGGAAGTTCATATGTCCGAGTCGCAAGCGCAGTGCCAGACTGAGCTTTTCGTCATCTTCGACCAGTAGTACCGTTTTCATCTTGTTTTCCTGTATTGACAGCTTTCGATATCACCGAGAAAGCTCGAAACTGAAACAGCTACCCACGCCAATTTCGCTGGTAACCTTCAACTGACTGTTGTGAAGAATCAACAGCTCGCGACAGATGCTCAGGCCCAGGCCCAAACCTGATTGCAGGACACTGTCATCCGAGTTCTCGATCTGGTATAGGCGCTCGAAAATGAGCTCCACATTTTTCTTCTCTATGCCACAGCCGGTATCGCTTACCGAGAATTCGACCGACTGATCGATCTGCTTATCGGTGAATGTCAGCGTAACCATCCCCCCGGGAAGGGTGAATTTCACGGCATTGCTCAGCAGGTTGGACAGTACTTGCACAATGCGATCGCTGTCGCACTGAATGCTGTCGCTGGTGTCGTACTCTGTAACGACCAGACTTACCTGCTTGTCTTTGGCAGTTTCCACGATGCTGGCGACGGCGCGATCGATCAGGGATTTGATCGGCGTCAGGCTCAGCTTCAACTTGAGTTTGTTGTTATCGATTCTGGCCAGATCAAGCAGCTCGGTGAATTGCGACTTGATCTGATCACAGCTATCCATGGCGTAGTTCAGTAGCACCAGCTGTTCGGCTGTTACCTCTCCGGCAGCGCCGTCCTTGATCAACGAGATGAACTCGCGAGCGGCCGCCAATGGGGTTTTGACTTCGTGAGAAACCGTGTGGTAGAAATGGAGTATCTCGCGCCGTTTTGATTCCAGCTGTCCGTTGGCGGTTTCCAGCAGGGCATAAGCCTGCTCCAGTGCCAGGTTACGCTGCACGACCGAACGTTCCAGGCGTGATTTCTCGACGGCATTGAGAATGACTCGTCTCAGCGACTGCGGTGTGACATTGCGCTTGGCAATGAAATCGACAGCGCCTGCGCGGATGGCTTGAGTGGGCGCATGTTGGCCACTATCGGCGGTGACAATGATGGCTGGAGGCGGCAGCAGTGATGGGTCATTCTGCTGCTCGATCCATTCGTTGAGACGATCGACAATATCCGTGCCGCTGCCATCGGGTAGCTGATAGTCCACCAGAAGGCAATCGTATTCGTTCTCCATGCAGCGCTGAAACGCTTCCTGGGTCGATGCCGCGGTATCCATGAGAAATTCGATGTTGGACGTTTTGCTCAGCTGTCGACGACACAGATCCAGATACCCGGGATCGTCATCCACCAGCAACAGCTTGATGCAAGCCTTTTCCTTGTGCTGGGTTATCCTGGATGCGAAACTCGCGGAAATCATCGTTTGCCGGGCTCTTGGGTGCTGTTACCTCAGGTTATTGGCAAGTTTTCAGATAGGTTGATCGGCAATTCTCGATTGCCGGCAGCCTGTCCTGATCAGTGCACAGTTTCGCGCGAATTTATCGTGAAAGTGCCGATCGGGCGACACTATCACTATGATTTCAAAGGTTTCACAGAGACACTTGCCAGGTAGTCCACTGGGCCAAGGTGCCGTTGACGTACACGTTCTGCTCGAGGATCAGTTCATTGTCTGTCTGCAGTGCTGTCAACTCGGTTTCCCGCAAGTAGGAGCCTGCCGCCGTGACGTGGCGCTGCCGATGACGACTGCTGATCAGCAGACCGGAGAATGTTTCGATGGCAATGGCCGAGAGTGGTACAAACATCGATTCGGGTCTGGAGATTCGCCGCTTCTCATCGTATTCGAAGGCCTCGATAACGATGGCTCCGGCCCCGGTTTGATTCTCGCCGGAGTGTGTGCCAGTTACCGTTTTGCTGGCGATATCCTCCAGCGTGACAGTGTTGGAACGAGAATGCAGTGTGTCCCCACTGCCGAAGCAGTCGGTTCTCTGTCCTGTGCCCGAGTCGTATCTTCTCGGTTGCAGTGCTGTCAGCAACTCTTCCTGTGACAGTGGCTGTGAGGCGCCGAGATCGAGAGCGTCCAGAGGGTTCACATCCGGATCGAAGTAGTCGTCACCCATCATCAGCAGGCGAGGTGAGGTGGCGCCACAGTGCTGCTCGAACGACGAATCCTTGTACTGTTGCTGTTCCTGTGAGACGGCAGACAGGGCTGGCAGGGTGACACTGGCAGCAATCAGCAGTCCTGACAGCGCTGATCGGTATCGGACGGGACTGAACGGCATGACGGATCCTCTTTTTTCGTACTGTACTGGAGCTCGATCCGGAGCGCGTTCAGGTTTGTCTGGAAGTGTGCTGCAATCCTCTATAAGGAATTCAGAGTGAGAACCGAGTGATCAGTGCAGACCGCCGCTTGATCGAATGAACGTGACGACGTCGTCAACTCCCGTGCCGCGTTTCAGGTCGGTGAACACGGTGGGTCGCTGAGCTCGGGCCTTGGCCGCATCCCGTTGCATGGTGGGCAGGTCGGCTTCGACATGCACGGCCAGATCCGTCTTGTTGATGATCAGCAGGTCTGAGCGTGTGATCGCGGGGCCGCCCTTGCGCGGAATGTCCTCTCCCTGGCACACCGAAATGACATAGAGCGTCAGATCGGCCAGTTCGGGTGAAAAGGTGGCTGCCAGATTGTCTCCACCGGATTCGATGAAGATGATATCCAGCGCGGGAAGACGTTGCCGCAACGAGGCAATGGCGCGCAGATTGATGGAGGCATCTTCGCGGATGGCAGTATGCGGACAGCCTCCGGTTTCAACACCGACAATGCGATCGCTGCTCAGTGCCTGCATTCTGACCAGCGCTTCGGCGTCTTCGCGTGTGTAGATGTCATTGGTCACGACGGCTATCGAATAGTGGTCCCGAAGCGCCTTGCACAGCTGAGCCACCAGATGGGTCTTGCCAGCGCCAACAGGGCCTCCGATACCGATTCGCAGTGGTTGACGTTCAGCCGTATTTTGCATGGTTTCAGTGTTCACGTGAGACAGACTCGGCCTGCCAGTTGTTCATGTTGCAAGGAGGCCAGATCGGCCAACAGGGCGCCACTGCCAAGTTCTTCCAGGGACGCGACGCTGGCTCGCAGGCTGACCGACTCGATGACCGGTTCGAGCCTGGCAATCAACTGCAGGCAGCTTGTCTGCCCCAGCGGGACCAGACGAGTGGCTATCCAGGCAAGATTGCTCGCCATGGCTTGCAGGGTGGAGGCGATGAGCAGTTGCGCGGGCATATCGTGTAGAGCGCCCAGCCAACCACAGGCGACAGGCAATGCCATGTCCTGATCAGGCTCGGGCCAGTCATCAGGATGTCGGGTTCTTTGCCAGGCTGCTGCAGAACCCAGAAATGCGGCGGCCAGCTGAGTCGTCTCTGCGTAGCGTTCGGCACCCGATTGCAACGCCAGGGCCAGATCATTGAGTTCGCGCAGCTCCTGCAGAGCCAGTGGGCAGAGCTGCGTTTTTCGCAAGGTTGCATCTTCCCCGACGCCGGACGACAGGCTCAGGCGATGCGCATGCGCCATGATGATTGAATCGTTCCAACCGCTTCCCTGAGTGACGATGGCATGGATCCAGTCGTGACAACTCTCGGCGTCGTGCACACGCTCCTGTTGAATGGCTGTCTCCAGACCGTGACTGCAACTGAAGGCTCCGATTGGAAAGGCGGCGGATGTCCAGGATTGCAGTGTCAGTAACTGTCGCAGTGAAGCCTGATCACTCATCAGTCATGCGAATGGCCATGATGGTGATGCTCGTGCTCGTGCCCCGGCGCATGCGAGTGATGGTGCGTCGATTCCTGCTCACCGTCGTAAGCGCCACCAACAGGGTTGAACCCGGCCTCGACGTCCTCAACCCTTGCGCCCAGTTCTTCAAGCATGTTGCGGATGACCGGATCGCGGCGGATGAGAATATGATCGCCGACAATCTGCGTGGCCAGATGGCGATTGCCTACATGCCAGGTCAGATGGAGCAGGTGATTGCTGTCCCGCCCGTATACACGATAGAGCGCTTCGGGCTGCGCAAGCACCTTGATGCCCCGGCCATCGCTCAGGCGCAGGATGTCACCTTCCCGTAGCAGAGTTGCAGTACCGAGCTCCAGCAGAAAGGCAATGCCGTTGTCGGAATGCATGGCCAGTCGACGACGATGACGATCCGTTTCGTCCAGCGTGATGCTGTCAACCGGCGCAGCGCCTGAATCTTGATCGCCAGCACGCTCGATTGAATGACAGTGCAGATTGTTCATGGTAGGTGTCGTGGACAGAAGAGCGTTGCTCCGGTTACCGGATAAACCGGCTCAGAACAGAAAATAGCGTTGTGCCATGGGCAGAACCGTTGACGGTTCGCAGGTCAGCAATTCACCATTGGCGCGTACATCGTAGGTTTCCGGGTCGACCTCGATGGTCGGGGTCGCATCATTGAGTATCATGCTGGCCTTGCTGATACCACCGCGAGTATCACTGACGGCAAGCATCTTCTTTTCCACCTCGAGCATTTCCTGCAAGCCGTTGTCGATGGCGGCCTGTGAGACGAAGGTAACCGAACTGTTGGTCAGTGCTTTGCCGAAGGCACCGAACATGGGGCGGTAGTGCACCGGCTGCGGCGTGGTGATGGAGGCATTGGGATCCCCCATGGGGGCTGCGACGATAGTGCCGCCAAGCAGCACCATTTCTGGTTTGACGCCAAAGAATGCCGGATGCCACAGGCACAGGTCAGCACGTTTGCCCACTTCTATCGAACCGATGTCGCGACTGATGCCGTGAGCGATAGCCGGGTTGATGGTGTATTTGGCGATATAACGTTTGACGCGGAAGTTGTCGTTTTCACCGGTTTCCTGCGGCAGACGACCGCGCTGCTTCTTCATCTTGTCGGCAGTCTGCCAGGTGCGTATGAGCACTTCACCAACCCGTCCCATGGCCTGACTGTCCGAGGCGATGATGGAGAACGCGCCCATGTCATGCAGGATGTCTTCGGCAGCGATGGTTTCCTTGCGAATGCGGCTCTCGGCAAAGGCAATATCCTCTGGGATATTGCTGTCCAGATGGTGACAGACCATCAGCATGTCCAGATGCTCGTCGATGGTGTTGACCGTGTAGGGACGAGTCGGATTGGTGGACGAGGGCAGGAAGTTGGGCAGGGCGCAGACCGAGATGATGTCGGGGGCATGTCCGCCGCCGGCGCCTTCGGTATGGAAGGCATGGATGGTCCGGCCGGCAACCGCATCGATGGTGCTCTCGACAAAGCCGCTTTCATTGAGCGTATCGGTATGAATCATGACCTGCACATCGAGCTCGTCGGCGACCGTCAGGCAGCAGTCGATGGCTGCGGGTGTGGTACCCCAGTCTTCGTGCAGCTTCAGCGCAGCCGCGCCGGCGAGCACCATCTCTTCCAATGCGGCAGGCTGTGAAGCATTGCCTTTGCCGGCAAAGGCCAGGTTCATCGGCAAGGCGTCAGCGGCCTGAATCATGCGCGCCAGATGCCAGGGACCCGGTGTGCAGGTTGTTGCCAGAGTGCCATGGGCTGGACCGGTACCCCCGCCGAGCATGGTCGTGACGCCGGAATACAGGGCTTCATCGATCTGCTGCGGGCAGATGAAATGGATATGACTGTCGAAGCCCCCGGCTGTGAGTATGCGACCTTCAGCGGCGATGGCTTCCGTACCTGGACCGATGACGATATTGACACCGTCCTGAGTGTCCGGGTTTCCGGCCTTGCCGATTGCTGCAATCTTGCCATCGACCAGGCCGACATCTGCCTTGTAGATACCGGTGTAGTCCACGATCAGGGCGTTGGTGATGACGGTATCGACCGCACCTTGAGCGCGTGTCTGCTGGGACTGGCCCATACCATCACGAATGACCTTGCCACCGCCGAACTTGACCTCTTCGCCGTAGGTGCAGAAGTCGTGCTCTACCTCGATGATGAGGTCAGTGTCTGCCAGGCGTACCCGGTCACCGGTTGTGGGGCCGTACATGTCTGCATAAGCCTGCCGACTGATTTGCCTGGCCATTACAGAGCTCCCATGACTGACTGTCGAAAACCGATGACCTTGCGCTCTCCGCCGAAGGCCACAAGCTGAACCTCGCGTTGCTGACCCGGTTCGAAGCGCACGGCAGTTCCTGCCGCGATGTCGAGCCTGAATCCGCGCGCGGCCTTGCGATCGAAGTCCAGAGCCGGATTGGCCTCGGCAAAGTGGTAGTGGCTGCCTACCTGAATGGGACGGTCGCCGGTGTTGGCAACCTGCAGCGACAGGCTTTCCTTGCCTTCATTGAGCGTCAGTTCACCAGCGGCGGTCGTGATTTCACCTGGGATCATGGCAGTGTTACCTGATGGGCTGATGGACGGTGACAAGCTTGACCCCGTCGGGGAAGGTTGCCTCTACCTGGATTTCAGGAATCATCTCGCTGATGCCCGGCATGACGTCATCGCGGCTGATGACTTCGGCACCGCGACTCATGAGTTCAGCGACGCTTCTGCCGTCACGTGCGCCTTCGACAACGAAGTCGCTGATCAGGGCAATGGCTTCCGGATGGTTCAGCTTGACGCCTCGCGCAAGTCTCTTGCGGGCGACTTCTGCTGCCATGGCAATCAGTAGCTTGTCTTTCTCGCGTGGGGTCAGTTGCATGTTGTCAAACGTTCCATACTTGCGGTATTGACATTCTGTCGCTCAGATGTTCGATACAGGGTATCAGGAATTTTCGCAGCGATTGGCTGTCTGTGGCAAGTACTCTGATGACGAGACGATGCTTCATGACCGATGTCGCAGCTTGCAGAATACGGGTGTCATCAGGGAACAGCCTGCGAATGCTTTCAGCCTTCATCTCAAGGGATTCGGCAGAATCGGGGGATACCAGAACCAGTGTTGAAAGTGCACTGTAATGATGCAGCATGCTCGGCCGCTGTGCGTTTTCCGAGTCATCGAATTGCAGGCGCAAGTCCTCCGCGTGCAGCAGTCGGCCGTCACGGCGAATGCGCCAACGGTCGTGCAGTTGCAGTTTGACGACGCATTCCCGCATGGCCTGCCGGCCCAGGACCAGACTCTCCACGATCAGTGCGGTTGCATCGGCGGCTACATCCACCTCGAGACTGCGTTGCAGGGAGGAGCCGTTGAACACGATGGTCTCCTGCGGCAGCCAGTCCAGGCGTGCACCACTTTCGACCACCAGTTGCGTGTTCTGATGCGCTGCAGGTCCGTGTGTGCGATAGAGTTTTTCGCAGGCTGCGGTGCTGATTATCAGTCGAGACTGCTCGCCAGCCATGGCGGACCAGCGGATATCATCGTCACCGGTCAGGCCACCAGCGGTGTTGATCAGTACAGCTTGTAACGGTCCCCGAGCTGAATTCGGGAACCGAATGCGCGCGCTGCCCTGTTGATCCAGTGCCGCGAGGGCGGATTCCCGGGAGGGAGGAGTGCTATCTTGCCGGATATTTTGGCTGCCGTAACCGATCTCGGGATCGTGATGGGATTCCCTTTTCGAGGTCTCGGTGTCGGGCTGCCCGGCAGGCAATAGTCGTTTGGAGGAAACGTGCCCGGCTGCGCTGATGCGCTGCCGGGCGACCTTGGGGCTGTCAGTCAGCGGCTTCGCTGTCTCATGTCTGCTGTGCACGGGTATTCGTGATTCTCGCTGAGTACATCCTTGATCATGACATCTTGACTGGCCTCTGTTGGTACGAATCGCGTCGCACCACCTGTGACTGGCGTCATGATCACGGCTGGTGCCGGGGTGTGATGGTCTTCGTCAAACCTGGCCAGTCGGCGAGCTTCTGCCACATTGGCATTGACCGGAACATCTTCATAATTTCGGCCACCCGGATCTGCGACATGGTAGGAACACCCGCCCAGACTGCGATTTGCCCAGGTATCGATGACATCGAATACCAGTGGGGTGTCTACCGGCAGGTCCGGGTGCAGCGCAAAGGTGGGTTGCCAGGCGCGGTAACGTACACCGACGACATACTCACCGGTGACACTGGTCTTGCGCATGGGCAGGACACAGCCGTTGCACGTTATCTTGTAACGCTTGTCATTCAGGCCACTGACCTTCAACTGCAGACGCTCGAGAGAGGAGTCGACGTAGCGGGCCATGCCTCCGGCAGACGCCTCTTCACCCAGTACATGCCACGGTTCGATGGCAGCACGCAGTTCCAGCGAGATATCACCGATCTGTCGGACACCATAGACCGGGAAACGAAATTCCCAGAAAGCGTCAAGCCACTCGGCATCGAACCCCAGACCATTTCTGTTCAGGTCATCGATGACGTCGCAGATGTCCTGCCACAGATAATGCGGCAGCATGAAGCGATCGTGCAATTCGGTGCCCCAGCGAATCAGCTTGCCCTGATAGGGTTTGTCCCAGAAACGGCTGATCAGACAACGGATCAGTAGAGCCTGAACGATGCTCATGCGAGCATGCGGAGGCATTTCAAAGGCACGCAGTTCGACAATACCCAATCGACCGGCAGGGCCATCGGGGGAATAGAGCTTGTCGATGCAGATTTCCGTACGGTGCGTATTTCCCGTGAGATCGATCAACAGGTTTCTGAGCAGACGATCGACCAGCCAGGGCTGGTTGCTGTCCCCATCGGGCAGACGTGACAGAGCCATCTCGAGCTCGTAGAGAGACTCCGAGCGAGCTTCGTCTATCCGGGGTGCCTGACTGGTGGGGCCGATGAACATTCCCGAGAACAGATAGGACAGACTTGGATGATGCTGCCAGAAGGTAATGACGCTGCGCAGCAGATCAGGTCGGCGCAGGAAAGGGCTGTCGGCAGGCGTGTGGCCACCCATGGTCACATGGTTACCGCCACCGGTGCCGGTATGGCGACCATCGACCATGAACTTCTCGGCGCCCAATCGCGACTCCCGAGCGGCTTCGTAGATGGTTTCCGTGCGTTCAACCAGCTCGTTGAAGCTGCGCGAGGGGTGAATGTTGACTTCGATGACACCAGGATCGGGTGTGATTCGAAATGACTGCAGGCGTGCATCTCGCGGAGGCTCGTAACCTTCGATGACCGGGTAGACGTCTGCTGCCACGCAGGCTCGTTCGATACAGCCCATCAGCAATACCCAGCCGCGGGCGCTCTGCATGGGAGGGAGAAACAGATACAGAGAACCGTCGCGAACTTCGGCGCACAGGGTCGTGCGAATGATGGACGGTACCGGATCTTTCCCGGATTCCTCTGCCGATTTGCCGGCAGCCGGCGAGCCGAAGGCGATGCCTGTTTCCGGATCGGGGAGTGGGACGGATGGGTCGAAGTTGTCTTCCAGCAGGGCATTGGCCTCCTTGTCCACCGAGGTGTCGTCGGGTAGAGAAGCCAGTGGCAGGCGCAGGCCGGCCGGTGAATCACCCGGTATCAGGAAGACGTTCTTGCGGCGAAGTGGCCAGTCACCTGATAACCAGTGACCGTTGTTCCCGGCAGCATCGTTGAGCGGCGGGGAGTAGGCCAGGGGCAGCATGTAGCCGATCGGTTCATCGATACCTTGCGACAGTTGCTCGACCAGACGACGGCGTGAGCGGCTGTCCTTGAGTTCCAGAGAGTCGAGCTCTACCCCTTCAGGCAGCAAGGCCTCCAGATGCAGGTGATGCAGCGGATCTTCGTACAGACCACGAACATGCTCATCGGCGACACCGAGCTCCTTGCACAACTGCTGCATGAAATTGCTGGCGTCCTCTCGAGTGGAGCTGTGGCTGCCTGGCGTTGTCAGGCGAGAGGGGTCCTTCCAGATCAACTTGCCATCGGTACGCCAGTGACTGATCAGGGCCCAGCGAGGAGTGGGTTCACCCGGGTACCATTTTCCCTGTGCATAGGCAATGATGCCGTTGGGCGAGAAGGCGGTACGCAGTTTTTCAAGAAAGACACCTGCGCGCTCCAGTTTGTGTTCACCCAGAGCTGCATTGTTCCATTCCGGACTCTCCATGTCGTCGATGGAGACGAAGGTCGGTTCACCGCCCATGGTCAGGCGCACATCCTGCTGTTCAAGTCGCTCATCGACGGTCTTGCCCAGATCCAGCACACGCTGCCATTCACGATCACTGTAGGGCAGGGTGACTCTGGGGCGCTCGTCGAATCGGGTCACGCGGTTATGAAAGTAGAAGTCGCTGGCCATCTCGCTGGCAACACCCGTGATGGGCGCAGCACTGACCGGTTGAGGCGTGCAGGCAAGCGGAATATGACCTTCGCCGGCAAACAGGCCTGATGTGGGATCCAGTCCGACCCAGCCGGCGCCTGGGATATACACTTCAGTCCAGGCGTGCAGATCGGTGAAATCGGCTTCGGCCCCTGAGGGACCATCGATGGACTTGACGTCCGGCGTCAATTGAACGAGATAGCCGGATACGAAACGAGCGGCGATGCCGTAGTGACGCATGATCTCCACCAGCAGCCAGCCGCTGTCACGACAGGAACCCATCGCCAGTTGCAATGTTTCCTGGCTGCTCTGTACACCAGGCTCCATGCGCAGCTGATAGGCAACATCCCGGTGCACGGCCTGGTTGACGGCCACGAGTGCATCGATGATCTTGGTCTCTGCAGGCGGCTTGTTGTTCTCGAGCCAGGTCTGCAGAATCGGTGAGGCCTGTGTGGTTGCCAGGTAGGGCGCCAGTTCATCTCTGTTGACGTCGCTGTACTTGAACGGGAAGGTTTCCGCGGATTCCTCCACGAAGAAGTCGAAGGGGTTGATGACAGTGAGCTCGGCGACCAGATCCACCCGCACGGAGAGGCGATCGCTCTTCTCCGGAAACACGATTCTCGCCAGATAGTTGCCGAACGGGTCCTGCTGCCAGTTGATGAAGTGCTCTGCCGGCTCAATCGACAGGCTGTAGCTCAGGATGGGGGTACGGCAATGCGGCGCCGGTCGCAGTCTGATGATATGCGGATGAAGGGTGACCGGTTTGTCGTAGCTGTAGACGGTTGTGTGATCCAGCGCGACTTTGATACTCATACAGAAGTTTCCAATACGGCGGATTCGCGATCTATTGGCGAGTCTTCTCCAGCTACCGTGTCCTGAGACTTGAAGTAGTTGGCGGACAGTGCGGCACTGACATCGAGCATGCCCAGCTGCAGATCGTCCAGAAACTCGTGCAATTGATCGGGGTTGTTGGCAAGAACCGGGTAAACCGCTCCTTCGAGCTTCTTCCGCAGGGCGGCAATGGCCTCGCGAGGAGCCGAGCTTCCGCCGACCTTGCGAAACGAATCATCCAGGTGATCCAGACAGAAGGCATAGGAGCGTGGCAGGTTCGGGTCCGACAGCAGGAATGCCAGTGTGTCCGGACCGTTGACCGGGCGGCGCAGCTGTTGACGATACATCTGATGTGCCACCAGTGTGCGCAGTACAGCGACCCAGCGCTGGTTCTGGATGGCGATGAGCTCACTGCTTGACTGAGTGGCAGACAGTCGTGTGGATTGCACATCGATGACGCGAGAGGTCATGTCCGCCCTTTCCAGATAGCAGCCCATGCGCATGATGCGGTAGCCCAGGTCATGGCTCATGTTGCTGTTCAGACTGCCTGAGATGGATTGCAGGCGATCTTCGACATCCCGCAGAAAGACCAGGCGATGAGAGGGCTGTGCATACACGCTCTCCACTTCACGACTGACCAATCGACACAGACTGTTGATGGACTCGTAACTGGTCTTGGGGACGATATCGCGACAGCTTCGCAAGTTGGCCTGAATGGCGCTGAAGTCATTGACCAGTGAGCCGGGATTGTCCTTGTCGGCAAGAAGGAAGTGATTGACCGAGGTTTCAGTCGCACTGACATGAATCTCGGCGAACTCTTCGTCGAGGCCGTTGATGGAGATCAGCGGAATCCAGCTCTGGTGGTCGTCCAGGCCTGGCAGGTCCATCAGCAGATTGCTGTGAACGTGGATGAGTCGAACCGTGTTCTCGGCGCGTTCGAGGTAACGACTCAACCAGTATATATTTTCGGCAACTCTGGCAAGCATGGCTTATTGCTCCTGCGTTTGTCGCTGGCTGGTTTGTGGGGACGGGCTTGTTGTGTTGCTTTTCACGACCCAGGTGTCCTTGCTGCCGCCACCTTGTGAGGAGTTGACGACCAGGGAGCCTTCGACCATTGCCACACGGGTCAGGCCGCCGGTAGTCACGGTGAGATCCTTGCCTTGCAGGACGAAGGGGCGCAGGTCCAGATGGCGGGCCCGGAACTGTCCTTCGCAGATGGTCGGCGCGGTCGACAGGGTCAGGGTAGGCTGGCCGATGTAATTGCGTGGGTTGGAACGAATGTTCTCGGCCATCTCGTCTTGCTCTTCCTGCGTGCTCTGAGGTCCGATGAGCATGCCGTATCCACCTGACTCGTTGGCTGGCTTGACGACCAGTGTGGCAAGATTGTCGAGCACATACTGACGCTCCTCTTCGTTCTCGCAGCGATAGGTCGGTACGTTCTCGATCAGAGGCTCTTCGTTCAGGTAGTAGCGAATGATGTCAGGGACGTAGGAGTAGATGACCTTGTCATCTGCCACACCGGCACCCGGTGCATTGGCAATGGCAACCTTGCCTGATAGCCAGGCCTTCATCAGGCCACTGACACCCAGGGTTGAATCGGGGTTGAAACAGTCCGGATCGATGAAGGCATCGTCGACCCGGCGATAGATGACGTCAACGCGTTTCAGGCCACCGACGATTCGCATGTAGACGTAGCCGTCATCAAGCACGACAAGGTCGCGGCCTTCGACGAGCTCGGCACCGATTTCCTGTGCCAGAAAGGTATGTTCGAAGTAGGCTGAATTGAATACGCCCGGAGTCAGAACGACCAGACAAGGCTCTTCCTCTTCGCTCAGTGACGAGAGCATGTACTGCAGGTTATCGGTGTAGTTGTCTACCGGCAGGATGTGACACTGACGGAACACCTCTGGCATGGCGCGCTTCATGACCTCACGATTCTCGATCATGTAGGACACTCCCGAAGGCACTCGCAGATTGTCTTCCAGAACATAGATGGTGCCGTCTTCCCCGCGCACCAGATCGCTACCGCAGATGTGTGCCCAGACGCCGTGAGCCGGCGTCATGCCCAGACATTCCGGACGGAAATTGCTGGAGGATTCGATCAGCTCTCGAGGAACGATGTTGTCCTTGAGTATGGCCTGGTCGTTATAGAGATCGTTGATGAAAAGATTGAGTGCGCGCAGTCGTTGTTGCAAGCCTGCCTCTATCGTGCTCCATTCCAGTGCATCGATAACCCTGGGTACGATATCGAGCGGCCACTCCCGATCAATGTTGCCCTTGTCCGAATACACGGTAAAGGTGATTCCCATCTGTTCGATGGCAAGTTGGGCGGCGCGTTGTCGGTGAGAGAGGTCTGCATCGCTGAGCTCATTGAGCCAGTTGATCAGTTGCTCTGCGGCACTTCGAGGAGCTCCGTCATCACCGATCAGTTCATCAAAACCCGGACTTTCATAGTGCTTCCAGCGATCAGGCATTGGCTTCAGGTCTCCGTTAAGGTTAAAACTCTGTCTTCCATTCTCAGAACATCGACTTCCACTGTCAATGCATGTGTGCCTCCACCATATACCATTCCCTTGACCGGCGTAACATCCCCATAATCGCGGCCCCAGGCTGTTGTTATGTACTGGTTGTCGGGCCTCTTGTTATTGGTCGGGTCGAAGTCTATCCAGCCATGCTGCGCGTCGAATATCGCATACCAGGCATGCGATGCGTCGGCTCCCTGTAATTTTTTCTGACCCGGCGGCGGCAGTGTTTCCAGGTAGCCGCTGACGTAACGAGCCGGGATTCCCTGCCGGCGAAGTGCACCGATGGCCAGATGCGCAAAGTCCTGGCAGACACCTTTGCGCGCTGCGTGTATCTCGCTCAACGGCGTGACCAGATTGGAAAAACCGGATGTGTAATCGAAGGTTGTGAAGATGTGCTCCATCATGTTCTGTGCATACTCGATCACTTCCTGATTGCCCAGCGGCAGCTCCTTGATGAATTCCTCCAGCGTATCGCTGGCCGGTATGAAGGGCGAAGGCAACAGGCAGTCGTGAGCCATCAGAGCATCCTGAGTGCTGCTCGAGCGCAGCAGTTGCAGGTTGTCACTGACACTGCGTGATGGGGGAAGCGGCGGTAGAACATCTCGCGTCTGAATCAATGATGTCACCACGATGTCACATGACTTGTGCCGATGACTGATGTTGAAGCGCGCCGTGGAATTGCCGAACACATCGGTGTCGAACTGGATATTGCCCGGTTCGGGGCTGACGTCGATGCGTGTCTCGAGGCACTGTTGTGAGGCAGTGCTGCGAGGCTGCAGGCAGACATGGTTGTGCGAGAGACTCGCCAACTGGGTGTATTCGTAATGCGTGCGGTGTCTGACTTGTAGTTTCATGATGACTTCCCGCCATTGACCGGTTCGATCTTTCTGGCGGAGCTCCTGTTGGCCGAGACATCCGAAAGTTGCTGACTGGTCTCCACGTGTGCAAAGTAGGTGGCGCTGAGCACATCTGCCATTTCATAGGGCAGTTTCGACAGAACGTTCAGGAACTTGCCCAGGTTCTGGCGCGACCCGCGTGCGGCGTTGATCAGCGCCTCGGTGTCGGCCAACTGGATGCGACTGAGGCCGGCGATGACCAGACGCGACAGGTCATCGGCCTGCGACAGATTGCGTCTGCCAGGCAATCGCCTGATGGTTTTCTCTATTTCGTTGAGTTGGAAAGCCAGAGACCGAGGGTTGTACTCATCGAGCATCAGCAGTTGCAGTACCAGGCTGGCATCCATCTGGCTGCGATAGCGGCTTCGATACGTCATGGTGCTGTCAAACAACTTGAGCAGGGTTTCCAGTAGCAAGGTGTCGTCACGCTCCTGACTCAACATGGTGTCGATGATGACCGAATAGTGTGCAACCCGGTCCAGACGACGCCCGAGCATCATGAATCTCCAGCCATCCCCATGCGTGAAGTTCTCATGGGTGAGGCCCGAGAATGCTGACAGGAGCATCAGAATGTCGTCGAGTTGATCGCTTATCTGTTCAAGCGCACCGGAGTCTTCGGTAAACAATGCGGTGTTGACGTTCTGCACAAGTTTGGTGCGTCGATCTTCCAGACGGTTGAGTATCTGCAGCAATTCGTCGGATACGCGATCACGTACCGCCGATGCGCTGTTCTGCAATGCGTTCAGTGCCCAAGGGAGTGTGCCGACACGATCCGGATCATGCAGCAGTGAGAGCAGCTCCTTTTCCGGTTTCTCCAGTTTGCGCACACCGCCTCGTCCGACGAATCCGGGCAGTGTGCCGGTCGCCTGTGTGGTGGCCCGCAAGATGGCGCTCAGGACAGGGCTGACCGCCGCGCTCTCGACATCATCGTTCTGCAATACCTGGAACACGGCTCGCAGCAGGCGTGCGGAATTTTCGCAGCGGGCGGCGTTGCGCCCCATCCAGAAGAGATTCTCGGCCACTCGGCTGGGCAATTCGCCATTGAGTACGTACTGGTTTTCCAGTGAACGCTTGCCGAGCAGCGTCACGGGTTTGACCGGCCCTTCGGCGATGACCCAGGTGTCCTTGCTGCCGATCAGTGAATTGAACGCGGGGCGACGTCCGTCGGCCACGGTATCAAGCAGACACAGTCCGCCGGGCATGGTCTGAAAACGGAAGGATTGACCATCGTCATGACGCACCATGAAGAGTCTGACAGTGACCTGTCTTTGCACTCTTTCGGTGCCACGAAATCCGGGGGCACAGGAACGATCGATTCTTTCCTGAGCCACGAAACGCTGTGGCGTGCGCCGGATGTTCATGTGCAGTCGATCCAGCTCGGCAGCGTTCATCAATCTCGGGTCGTGCAATTGGCCGAGTGAGTCGATGTTCCGGAACAGCAACTTGTCCAGTTTGCCCAGCACATGATTGCGCTGCTTGTCATCGCCCAGCCAGTAGGTGGGAGGTCCGGGCAGGGCCAGGTCCTCACCGAGCAGTTCACGGCAAAGTCGGGTCATGCAGCTGTTGAGGGCGGCGTTCTCCATGACGCCGGCACCCAGTGGGTTGATCACTTTAACGCCACCGGCACGCACCGCCTGAAACAGGCCAGTGATGCCCTTGACGCCAGCCTGCCCGATAGCCAGGGGATCCAGTTCGGTGTCGTTGATGAAGCGAAAGATGACCGCTACGCGCTGCAGTCCGGAAACGGTCTTTATATAGGCTCGGTTATCGCGGATCGTCAGGTCGCCGACCTGTACCAGTGTGTAGCCCAGATATTTGGATAGATAAGCGTATTCGAAATAGTGCGGATGGGTCGGACCCGGAGCCAGCATGACGCAGCGACCGTCGTATTCGGAGATGTGGCCGATGTAGCTTTGCAGGTGCTTGAAATATTCGGCAATGCGCAACACCCGCGAGTTGCGGAACAGGCGCGGCAGGGTGCGTGAGAGCACCAGGCGATTCTCCAGTGCGTAGCCGATTCCCTCGGGGAACTGGCAGATATCATCGACGACGTACCAGCGTCCGGAAGGAGAGCGCGAGACATCGGCACTGAACAAAGGCAGGGACTGCGAATCATCGCAATGGACGGCATCTCTCAGGTAGCCCTTGTGGGCAAAGACCATGGCTGGGGGAATCAGGCCTTTCTTGAGCAGATTCTGATTGCCATAGATATCACTCAGGATGGCCTGCTTGAGCCGGGCCCTCTGTTCCAGTCCGGCACTCAGTGCCGCCCAGTCCGCAGGTTCGATGACCATGGGATACAGGTCCAGATTCCAGGGGCGGGGGGCGGCGTCTGTTTCCGACAAGGGGCTGTAGGCGATACCGTTGGCACGGAGCTGCCGGGCGATGTCGGTCTGACGCCTTTCCACCTGGTCCGTATCGAGCCGGTCCATGACGCTGGTGATGGCTTGCCAGCTCGGGAGCACCGAACCGTCGGCAGCCTTGATTTCGTTGTGCAGCTTGACTTCTGGAAAGCTCTGAATGGCGTTCGGCATGGTGGGTCAATGAATGCTTTTGGTTAAATCCGGTCGGCAAGACCGGTCTGTGAAAGGCATAATAGAGTTATTCCGAGTTGTATGCGTTTCTTTAACCCTTCGAGATGGTCTCCAATGAGTAATGACGTACCGGCCAACACGGCATCCCCAATGTCCGACTTCTTCAGCGCCAGCCTGTCACAGCGTGATCCGGCTATTCAGGCTGCCATTGATAGTGAGTTGGGCCGCCAACAGCATGAAATCGAGCTGATTGCTTCGGAAAACATCGTGTCAGCAGCCGTCATGCAGGCGCAGGGCTCTGTCATGACCAACAAATATGCCGAGGGTTACCCCGGCAAGCGTTACTACGGTGGTTGCGAGCATGTCGATACCGCCGAGTCGCTGGCCATCGAGCGGGCCTGTTCACTGTTCGATTGCACTTACGCCAATGTGCAGCCGCACTCCGGCGCCCAGGCCAATCAGGCCGTCTTCCTGGCGCTGCTGAAGCCTGGCGATACCTTCATGGGGATGGATCTGTCAGCGGGTGGACATCTGACGCACGGTTCGCCGGTCAATCAGTCCGGAAAGTGGTTCAACGCGGTTACCTACGGTGTTGATGCCACGACTCATCAGATCGACTACGAAGCCCTGGAAGCGCAGGCACGCGAAAGCAAGCCGGCGCTGATCATTGCGGGTGGCTCGGCCTATCCTCGCATCATCGATTTCGCCCGATTCCGCGCCATTGCCGATGAAGTCGGTGCCTGGTTCATGGTGGACATGGCGCATTTCGCCGGTCTGGTGGCGGCAGGCCTGCATCCAAGCCCGCTGGACCATGCACACGTGGTCACGACAACCACTCACAAGACGCTCAGAGGGCCGCGTGGCGGCATGATCCTGTCGCGTGATGCGGATCTGGGCAAGAAATTCAACTCTGCCGTATTCCCCGGTCTGCAGGGCGGACCCTTGATGCACGTGATTGCTGCCAAGGCGGTCGCCTTCGGCGAAGCTCTGCAGCCATCGTTCAAGCAGTACCAGCAGGCAGTCAAGGACAACGCTCATGCGTTGGCTGCGACATTGTCGGAAGGCGGTCTGGACATGGTATCCGGCGGTACCGACACGCACGTGATGCTGGTGGATCTGCGTCCCAAGGGCGTGACCGGCAAGGCGGCAGAGGCAGCACTGGGCCGTGCGGGCATCACCTGCAACAAGAATTCCATTCCGTTTGATCCAGCATCGCCCTTCGTGACCTCTGGCGTGCGATTGGGAACGCCTGCGGCCACCACTCGCGGTTTCGGCGTGGCTGAGTTCCAACAGGTGGGGGCACTCATCCTGCGTGTACTCGATGGCCTGGCCAGCAACGGCGAAGAAGGTAATGCCGAGGTGGAGAAAGCCGTGGAAGTCGAGGTTCGGGCGCTGACTGATCGTTTCCCGATCTATTCCTGAGTCGATCCGTTCCGTAGTGCCTGTCGTCGGTTGCGGCAGTGTCCGCAATCGACGACGTAATCATGCAATAAGGAAAAGCGCCGCTGTGCAAGGCGGGGCTTTTCCGCGCAGGCAGCGTGGTTGCCTGACCTGATTTGCCTGAGTCAGCCCCGGGTGGATCAACCCCCGGTATTGGTCAGAACGGACTGATCCAGCAGGAATCGCGAAAACAGGGGGAGTCGGGCGGCTCCCAATGCCCTGGCTCCCGGTCCGATGACCCCCGCCCTGATCAGCGGCAGGTTGATGCCCTTGGTATTGAATCGATGCAGTGCATCGCTGGTCTGTACCACGATGCGCTCGCGGATATGCGCCGGAAAACCACCGTCGATGATGATGGCGCCGACATCCGTGACACTGCTGACAGAGGTAATGGCAATGGCCAGTGAGCTGGATGTCCGGTCTATCCACTCATCGATGGCCTCGGCGCCGCTGGACCAGAACGCCGAATCATAATCCAGATAGTCTCCCTCGAGCATGGCACGACACGTCTGATTGCTTTCCAGCAGATGGACCGAGGCTGTGTCGATCAATTGCACCAGACGACCCGGTGACTGCTCATCCATGACCGGCAGTGAGCCGAAAGCCCCGGCGTTGCCCGTATGGCCGGCGTGCACCGAGCCATTGATGACCAGTGCGCCACCAATGAAGTAGCCGATGAAGAAGTAGGCATAGTGCGGATACAGGTGGCCTTCACCGAAGGTCAGTTCTGCTCCACAGGCCGAATTGGCATCGTTTTCGATGAAGATGGGCAGATCCGTGATCTCTGCCAGTGCCGCCGGAAAGCTGAACTCGCGCCACTGCTCCAGGGATGCGGCGGGTGCATCGATCGTCTCGCTCCAGCTCCAGAGCTGGTAGGGCATGGCAATCCCCAGACCGTGCAGTCGATGGATGTCATCGTCTCCGAGTGAGAGCATGATATCGGGGATTTCGCGCGTCAGGAACTGCATGATGCAGGACGGAGTGGGGTAGGCATAGTATTCGAGACGGTGTTGCAGAACATCGCCCATGAAGTTGATCAGAATCATCTCCGTGCTGCGCCTGCCGACCTTGACGCCAAGGAAATACGCACCGTTCGGATTCAGTTTCAGCGGTACCGAGGGCTGGCCTACCTTGCCTCTGACCGGCTCACCGGTCTCTATCAGTCCTTCATTGCTCAGGGAGCGGGTGATCAGCGTGATGGTCTGTGGCGACAGCCCGGTCCTGCGGGCGATTTCTGCTCGGGACAGAGCCTCCGTGCGAATCAGCGACAGTACCAGGCGTTCATTGTGTGCGCGCACATGGCTCAGGTTGGATCCACCCAGGCCGTGGCCTGGATCAGGAGCCTGATCGGCTTGCATGTCTTTACTGTCCGTGTGCACGGGGTCTGTATTGGAGCGGGGCCATTTGGTCATGACTCGATAGGGGTTTCTCCGACGCTGAAGTTTGCGTCTCATGAGGCAAATTAACCCATAGTGTGTGTCCAGATCAATTAATACATCAATTTAATTTATTTATTGACAGCGATACTTTTTTGCGTTTTCATGTACTCAGGTTGCCAGCGCAGGGTTACTTGCGACTGCCACCAGACGAGAAAAATCACCGCACCATTCCACTGTAGAGGACCAAACAATGCGAATTCTCACTTCAAGAACTGCCCTGGCTGTTGCCATTCTGGGTGCTGGCGCCGCCATGCCTGCAGCCGCTGCCGATATCGGTGCCTGCCTGATCACCAAGACCGACATCAACCCCTTCTTCGTGAAAATGAAGGAAGGTGCTACCGCCAAGGCTGAGGAGCTCGGTATCACGCTGTCAACGTATGCCGGCAAGGTGGATGGCGATCACGAGACTCAGGTTCAGGCGGTAGAGACCTGTATTGCGTCCGGCGCCAAGGGCATTCTCATCACGGCATCCGATACCGCGGGCATCGTACCCGTCGTGCAGCAGGCACAGGAAGCGGGCCTGCTGGTCATTGCTCTGGATACACCGTTACAACCAATCGATTCGGCTGACGCCACCTTTGCTACCGACAACTTCAAGGCGGGTGAGCTGATCGGTCAATGGGCTGCAGCGCAGCTGGGTGATGCGGCTGCCGATGCAAAGATTGCCATGCTCGATCTGGCGGCCAGCCAGCCGTCCGTTGGTGTGTTGCGCGATCAGGGCTTTCTGCAGGGTTTCGGTATCGAACTGAACGATCCCAAGAAATGGGGTGACGAGACCGATCCCCGCATCGTGGGTAACGAGGTGACGGCTGGTAACGAAGAAGGGGGTCGTACCGCCATGGAAAATCTGATGCAGAAGGACCCGGACATCAACGTGGTCTATACCATCAATGAGCCCGCTGCTGCCGGCGCCTACGAAGCGCTGAAAGCCTTCGGTCGGGAGAATGATGTACTGATCGTGTCAGTGGATGGCGGTTGCCCGGGTGTGACCAACGTCGCCGAAGGCGTCATCGGTGCCACGTCTCAGCAGTACCCCTTGCTGATGGCATCCAAGGGTGTCGAGGCCATCAAGGCCTGGGCCGAAGATGGTGTGAAGCCCGAGCCGACTCCGGGCCTGGAATTCTTCAACACGGGTGTCTCTCTGGTGACCGACAAGCCGGTTGATGGTGTCGAGTCAATCGATACCAAGGAAGGCATGGATCGCTGCTGGGGCTAGATCCTCAGTCGAACCGTTTGTGGATGTGCTGACAGGTGGCCGGGGCGCGATCATGCGCCCCGGTTGCCATTGAGCCTTCCCGATGAACACTACAAGAGAGGTAAACACTATGGTCGATTCAACTCGATCGGCGGGTGATAGCGCCGAGTCCGGTTTGGTGGCAGCGGGGGCTGACAGCGTCGCGGCATTCGATGAAGATCACAAGACGTTCATGCAGCGTATTCAGCATTTTCTGCACGGCAATCCGGCCATGGTGCCGGTCATCATTCTGGTCATCAGTGTCATTGCATTTCGCCTGGTGGCCGGTGAACGCTTCTTTACCGCGTTCAATCTGTCGCTGATCATTCAACAGGTCACCATCATCGGCTTTCTGGCGTGTGCGCAGACCCTGATCATTCTCACGGCCGGAATCGATCTGTCGATTGCCGCCATCATGGTGCTGGCCTCTGTCGTGGCCGGCAAGGCGGCCGTCATGTTGGGCGTGCCCAGCGTGTTGGCCATTCCCATGGGCTTCGTGGTGGGAACATTGTGCGGCATGGTCAATGGTCTGCTGGTGACACGCTTGCGTTTACCGCCGTTCATCGTGACGCTGGGTACCTGGAATATCTTCTTTGCCCTGGTCATCTGGTACTCCGGTTCCCAATCCATTCGCAGTCAGGACATCGACAAGATTGCACCGTCACTGAAATT
>CBDUIJ010000049.1:0-24492 GCA_965367215.1 uncultured Granulosicoccus sp. | reverse complement strand
CTTCCGGCTGGGCGCGTCGTGCCAGCGCATACAGTCGTGCCAGCAATTCGTGCTGCCGCACGGGTTTGGCCAGGTAATCGTCGGCGCCTGCACGCAGAGCCGTGACGATATCTTCCTCAGCCTGCCGAGCGGTGGCAAAGATGACCGGAATATCGCTGGTGAGAGTCTTGCGGATCCAGTGCAGCACTTCCAGACCGGAACTGCCGGTCTGCAGCGTCCAGTCGAGCACGACGACGTCATAGGTCGACTTGCGGAATGCGCGCTGAAATTCTTCAGCCGTGTTGAACACGCCGCAATAGTATCCCTTGCTTTCTATCCACCCGCTGACACGGGCGGCCTGCTCGAGGTTGTCCTCCAGGAGGGCAATCCTCAAGTTCTGCCTGTCACTCATGACGATTCTCGTCCTTTCAGTAATGCGAAGTTTCGCCTAATGCGCAAACAAGTGCAAATAGGAGCTAGACGAAACGATAGCGGGAGCATACTCGGGTTATCGCCACTTGAGAACGGGCGAGCAACTTGGGAATGCGTCTCTATTCGGAAATTCTGACCTGTTTATCGCGATTTTCGACCGTCAAAGCCACTTCTGGCGCGATTATCCACGACCGGTCACGATTATCGGATCAATCCTGATTGATGGCCAGAGGATTGAAAAAATGCCGTCCTCCCTCGAATTCACCGATGAGACTGGCCAACCGAGCCACCTCTTCCGGGTCATCGGCCAGGTTGATATCGGCTGTATTCACGATCAGCAGCGGGGTTTCCGTATAGCCATGAAAGAATCGCTCGTACAGGGCACTGAGCTGCTGCAGATAGTGACTGTCGATGCGCTGCTCGTGACTGATACCGCGCCGCTCGATGCGTTCGATGAGCCGCTCCAGCGGCGCCTGCAGATAGATGACCAGATCCGGACGCGGTACATCAGCAACCTGCTGATCATATAGATGTGAATACATCCACCATTCGGTGTGATCCAGCGTCAGTTCGGCAAACAGGGGGTCCTTGTCGAGCATGAAGTCGGCAACGATCGGTTGCGAGGGGTTCACCACGGCAGGATTGCGCAGTATTTCCAGCCTGGACACCAGAAAGTGCATCTGCGCATGAAAGGCAACGGCTTTCGGGTCCTTGTAGAAGGCCTTGAGATACGGATTGTCGGCATCGGCGTCAGACAGCAGGCTGGCCTTGAACTTCTGCGCCAGCTGCCGGGCGAGCGTGGATTTGCCCACACCGATTGGGCCTTCTATGGCGATATACTGATATTTCATATAGTAGATTGTAACTGCAGATCACGCTTTCTGCCAGACGCGGCTCATCACAATGAAACATCTCGTCACCCGGTTCAATAGCCAGGTAACCACCGCTCACTCGTGACCCAGAGGTCCGCCGGCGAGCCGCTGTATTCCGAAACGTTGACAATGTTTCTGCAATTCACGGATTGCCACGGCTCCACCCGCCTTGCCAGGCACCATCAGAGCCTCGTCCAGCTCCGCCAGAGGCCACAGCACGAACGAGCGCTCGGCCAGCCCGGCATGCGGCACGACCAGATCCGGCTCACTGATGATCTGCTCGCCAAACAAGGCGATGTCCAGATCCAGCGGGCGCTCTCCCCAGCGCCTGCCACCTGCCTGCCTGCCATGTTCTCGTTCAACCGCCTGCAACTGCCCCATCAAGGCTCGGGCAGTGCCGCTGTAGTCGAAGCGACAGACGGCATTCAGGTAATCCGGTTGGTCCTGCGGCCCCATCGGTGCCGTTTCGTACAGGGACGAGCAGACCAGGCCGGACACACCGTCCAGTCTGGCAATATCCTGCACGGCACGTCGCAGATGTTCTTCACGACCATCCAGATTGCTGCCCAGTGCCACATAGACTCGCTCCTGCGGCGGGTCTGCCACCGGGTCCGGGTCCTGCGTCACGGTCAGTCTGCCGCAGGTCCCGAGGAACCGGAACCCGACGCGCCCTTGTCACCTGCAGGCTTGCGCCGTCTGCGACGACGCCGCTTGCGGGGCGGCTTGTCCGTGGCAGCCTTGACCTCACTACTCTGGTCGGTGCCCTGGCCCGGCTCATCCATAGAGTCATCGCCGTCATCATCAGCATCGTCATTGCTGGCACCGGCGCCACGCTGACCCAGCTTGTCCGGCCAGATATCGTTGACCACAGGCCGTCCGGATGCTGCCTCGATGCGTTTTTCCTCATCAAGCGTTTGCACGCGAGTCCACCATTTGGCACTGGCTTGCAGGCGATCGTCGATGGTTGCTCGCAGGCACAGGAAGTCATAGGCCGCCCGAAAGCGTCGATCTTCCATCAGACGCAGAGCACGGCCGCCCTTGAGTCTTTCCAGACGCGGCTGCATCTGCCAGATTTCCTTCATCGGTCCGGAGAATCGTCGCGGTATGGAGATCACTCGCAGCTGCGTGGACAGCACGGAATCGGACGCCGCCATGATCGCATCATTGATCGACATACCGGCGGCACAATCTGCACGAGCCTGTTCTTCGATATCCGGCCACATCATGAATGCCAGCAGATAGGCCGGTGTGATCGGCTTGCCCTGCGCCACCCGGCGATCGGTATTGCTCAGCGCCGCATCCAGCATGCTGACCAGGTTGTCGTCACCTTCCTTGAGCCGCTTGTCCAGCAGCGGGAACAGATAACGCAGCAGATCCTGCTCGCGAACCGCATGAAAGCTGCGCAAGGCATAGCCGCCCTGAAACAGTTTCAGCACTTCTTCGAACAATCGTGGCGGTGGTGTCGCTTTCAACTCACCACGCACCTGCTCCATGGCTGACAGTGTCGTCTTGTCGATCGAGAATTCCAGCTTCGCCGCCAGGCGTACAGCCCGCAGAACCCGCACCGGATCTTCTTCACAGCGCGTCACCGGATCACCGATGAGGCGAAACACCCCCGCTTCCAGATCGGCCAGACCACCGACGTAATCGACAACCGAGCCATCGGCGATGTTGTAGTACAGCGCATTGACGGAAAAATCACGTCGATAGGCGTCTTCCTCGATGGAACCGAACACGTTGTCACGCACGATTCGCCCGGCCTTGCCGACCTCACCACCTTCGCCCTTGCTGTGCGCTGCACGAAAGGTGGCCACTTCGATGATTTCTCGGCCGTAGACCACATGCACCAGACGGAATCGCCGCCCGATGATGCGTGAATTGCGAAATAATGCACGAATGGTCTCCGGGCTGGCATCGGTGGCCACATCGAAGTCCTTGGGCTTCAGTCCCACCAGAGCGTCGCGAACGCCGCCGCCGACCAGATAGGCCGAGTGACCCGCCTCATGCAGCTTGTCCAGCACTTTCAGTGCGGAGCGACCAATCTGCGTGCGAGTGACGTTATGTTCGCCAGCTGGCACGATCAGGGGGCCGCGGGCCCGCTTGCCGGCGGGTTTGCGCTTGCGTTTGCGCGGCGGCTTGTCGGCCCCCTCGGCTGTTGCGTTATCTCCCTCCGGCTGCGAAGCCGTCGAGGTATTCGGGTCCTGCGCTGGTGCGCCGAGTATTTCCCGAGTCTTGTTCAGTGCCGAGCGTGATAGCCCGGTCAGTCGTTTAAGCAATCGAATCTCCATCTGCGTCGCCACCCGAGTCTTCTTCGGATGTATCATTCCTGTTCTGGAAGCGAATTATCTGACGCCGTTGTTTCTTGGATGGCCGACCTTCTCCGGCCAATCCTGCGTGCGCCATACGATCACTCTTCAGGCGCTCGCTGAGGTCTCGTCTGGCTTGTTGGCTTTCAGCCGTTTCTTCGTACAAGGCTTGCGCTTCGGAGGCTGGTCGCCGCTGATCATTCAGTGCCAATACCGTCACGACGAACTCGTAAGGTATTTTCTCTATCTGGATCACGTCGCCTACCAGCACCTGACGGGACGCCTTGATGCGCTGGCCGCCGATGCGGACACGGTTACGGGAAATTGCCTCACTGGCCAGACTACGCGTCTTGAAAAAGCGCGCAGCCCATAACCATTTATCTATTCGTACCCGATCTACCATTGAACAAAGGCTAATCCCATGCAGTGCTACATTTATCGCAGCTCGATCAAGGACGGATTGTACGTGTATCTCGCTGAAGAAGATGGACTCGAGAAACTACCGGAGCCGGTTCTCAAACAACTGGGTAATCCCGAATATGCCATGACCCTGGAATTGCACCCTGACCGCAAGATGGGACAGGAAGATGCACGCGTGGTTCTGGACAACCTGAAATCGCGCGGGTTCCACGTGCAGATGCCACGGGATATCGAACAGATGCTGCAATCCATCGCACAAAATGCACAGCAGAAGTATGAGAACAACAACGACTGAAGCGGGATGGGCAAGGCCTCTCTGCCCGACAATCTTCCCTGATCTGACTCATTATGCCAGATGATTGGCTATCCATGCCGTTTTGAATGCTGCTGCGAGGCTGAACAGCCACGCAGCAGCCAGGTAAGTATCAGTCTCGTGGTGCAGTTTGCAGTGGACCTTCCTGTGACGAAAAGTACGCCGCCAGGTCTTCGATGTCCTCATCCGTCAGAGCGCCGGCAAAGCCTGCCATGATGGCATTTTCCCGAGATCCGTCCCGATAGCTCTTCAGGGCGTGTTCCAGGTAGCTGGCATACTGGCCAGCCAGAATCGGATAGCTTGCGATTTCACCGATACCCTGGGCACCATGACAGGCAGCACAGGTGGCTGATTTCTCGGCACCGGCTGCAGCATCGCCACCCGCCTGAACCGCTGTTGTCGAAAAGCCGGCTGCCAGCATGACGCTTGCAACGGCAGCACCGCGCAACAGCGAGGCGGCCCGGGATGTCAAAGCAGTGTGATTGTTGTGCATGGTCATGGTCTATTTGGCTCCCTGAGCAGAGAACCAGGCAGCGATATCTTCGATATCCTGATCAGTCAGCAAATTCGCATTGGCCTGCATGGTGGGATGAGAACGTGTCTGATCTCGGTAAGCGTGCAATGCCGCTACCAGATATTCACGATTCTGACCCGCAATGCGAGGCACGTGGTATGTGGGGTAGGTATTGATGTAATGCTTGACGCCATGGCAGCCCAGGCAGGTGTAGGCTTTATCACCACCCGCTGCAGCGTCACCCTCGGCCAGTGCGACGGTTCCGGGCACGATGGCACTGGCCGCCATGGTCAGCAGCACGGCCCGGCACAAGCGACCACCCACTTTGAGAGTATTCCGGCTTCTGGCGTAAAACGCGAATGCTCCGGACGAAGGCTTGGTCAAAGATTGACCGCTGCTCGCCCTGGCGGCTGTGTCACACGTGGATTTCATTGATCAACTCGCACCAAGTTCTTGAATAGTGAGTGGGCGGTTCTTCCGTGGAAAAACCCCAGACTGTCAATTCTAGCGGCAGATGCGCATAGCGCCAACCGCAGATTGCGTTAATTTTGTCCGCCGGTGGTCATTGAGGTACTTCCGACAGGTCCGATGACGGCCCCTGAGCTGCTGACGGGGCCCTGCATGATCAGGGGTTACTCGCTGGAGCAACCCCTTCTCTCTTATCGGATTATCGGCTGCACACGCTGCCGGCATCACCCTGCAGGGCGTGCAAGAATCGGACAGATCGCACAATCGCGACCTGTCCGCGTCGCCTGATCAGGCTTTCAGAGCAAGAAACATCTCGTTCATGCGCTTGACGAATCCGGCACTGTCTTCCAATTGTCCGCCATCGGCCAGCAGAGCCTGATCCAGCAGCAGGTGCGCCCAGTCCTTGAAACGCTCATCATCCTGCTCCTTGTCCATCAGATCGAGGATCGGATGAGTCGGGTTCACTTCCAGTACCGGCTTGGTGCTGGGCAACTCGTGTCCGGCCTGCTTGAGCAACTGCTGCATGTGCAGCGCCATGTCGTTCTGGCCCATGACCACACAGGCAGGTGAAGAGGTCAGACGAGTCGAGGCGCGAACATCACTGGTGCTGTCAGCCAGAACCGTCTTGATGCGCTCGATGGTCGGAGCCACAGCCTCGGCCTTCTTTTCCTTCTCGGCCTTGTCTTCATCCGACTCCTTCTCGCCGCCTTCGATGGCAGACAGATCAAGATCGCCCTTGGCAATGGAGACAAAGGACTTGCCATCGTACTCATTGAGGTAGGACATCATCCACTCATCGACCCGGTCGTGCATCAGCAGCACTTCGATACCCTTGTCGCGGAAGATTTCCAGATGGGGACTGTTCTTCGCGGCCTGATAGCTGTCGGCCGTGATGTAGTACAGCTTGTCCTGACCAACCTTCATGCGTGCAATGTAGTCATCGAGACTGGTCAGCTCACCGGCCTTGTCGTTATGGCTGGTGTCAAAGCGGTACAATTTGGCGACCTGCTCCTTGTTGGCGAAATCCTCGCCCGGTGCCTCTTTCAGGCAGGCTCCGAATTCATCCCAGAAACCTGCGTACTCTTCAGGTTGCTTGTCAGCCATTTTTTCCAGCATGCCCAGCACACGCTTGATGGAGGCGCTGCGGATGGCATCGATGATCTTGTTGTCCTGCAGGATTTCACGTGACACATTCAGCGGCAGGTCATTGCTGTCCACCAGACCGCGTACGAAACGCAGGTACCGTGGCATCAGCTTCTCGGCCTCGTCCATGATGAAGACACGCTGCACGAACAGCTTGATGCCGTTGCGCTGGTGATTGCCGTCATACAGGTCGAATGGCGCCTTCTTCGGGATGTACAGCAGGGAGGTGTATTCCTGATTACCCTCGACTCGGTTGTGCGACCAGGTCAACGGGTTTTCGTAGTCGTTGCAGACCTGCTTGTAGAAGTCCTGATATTCCTCGTCCTTGATGCTCGACTTGGGACGTGTCCAGAGCGCCGAAGCGTCATTGACCTGCTCCAGCTCGGCCTGCTTCGGCTCTTCAACCGGTGCGTCTTCACCTTCTTCAGGCTCTGGTGCCGGTGGCACTTCACCCAGCATCATGATCGGGAAGGTGATGTGATCGGAATACTTCTTGATGACACTGCGCAGACGGTAGGCGTTGAGGAATTCCTTCGCATCCTCTTTCAGAGTCAGTGTGATCTCGGTACCGCGGGACGCCTTCTCGGCCGCTGCCAGAGTGTAACCACCACTGGCTTCGCTCTGCCACAGAACGGCTGCATCGGCCGGCTCACCTGCCTTGCGCGTGATCAGCTGTACGGAATCCGCGACGACAAAGGCCGAGTAGAAACCCACACCGAACTGACCAATGAGCTTGGCATCGGTTTTCTGGTCGCCCGTGAGCGACTCCAGAAACTGCTTGGTACCGGACTTGGCAATGGTGCCGATATTGGCGATGACTTCGTCGCGGTTCATGCCGATACCGTTGTCGCTGACCGTCACGGTTCCGGCGTCCTCGTCAACACTGACGATGATGCGCAGATCCGGATCGCTTTCCAGCAGATCGGAGTTCTCGATGGATTCGAAACGCAGCTTGTCACAGGCATCAGAGCTGTTGGAAATCAGCTCACGCAGGAATATTTCCTGATTGCTGTACAGCGAATGGATCATCAGCTGCAACAGCTGGTTGACCTCGGCCTGAAAGACCATTTTTTCGCCATCAACTGGCGTCTGGCCTTCTGCAGCAGTGCTGTTGGCTGAGGCGTCGGTGTTGTCACTCATACGGCAAATCTCCGGGAAATCTCAGGCATTGAGTTGTTGAAGTGTCGACAAGATCGGGGCGTGGTCGGCAGAAATCAAGCCGCCAGGCGGGCAAGAACGGCACCATGCAGCTCTATCAGCATGTTATCCGGGGTCAGGCTCCGATGGCAGCCTCGGCAGACGACAGCAGCTGTCGAGCGTGACGGGCCCGGCTTGCAAAACCGGATAGACGGACACGCAAAAGGCTGCCATACGGCAGCCTTGATTGACCTGCGGAATCAGTTGGATCCGAGGTCATGCACCTTGGCCTGCTTCTCGACAGGAGAAGCAGACAACAGGAAAACTGCGAGTTACAGCTTTTCCTTGATACGGGCAGCGCGACCTGTGAGTCCACGCAGGTAGTACAGCTTGGCGCGGCGAACGTCACCACGTCGCTTGACTTCGATGCCGGCAACCAGAGGGCTGTAAGTCTGGAACACACGCTCCACACCTTCACCGTGAGATACCTTGCGAACCGTGAACGCTGAGTTCAGACCGCGGTTACGCTTGGCGATACAGACGCCTTCGAATGCCTGCAGACGCTCGCGATCGCCTTCCTTGACGCGAACCTGTACAACAACCGTGTCACCGGCGGCGAACGCAGGCACGTCCTTGCCCATTTGCTCGGCATTGATTTCGTCGATGATCTTGCTCATTACTCTTGCTCTTCGATAGTAGCCGCCGGTGTCATTGTTCAGACGGCCCGAGGCTGGTTAAAAATAACTTGTCTTCCTTCGTCAGATCGGCGCTTGCGAGCAGATCCGGACGTCGGTCCCTTGTCCTTGCCAGAGATTGCTGACGACGCCAGCGAGCTATGGCCTTGTGATCGCCCGACAACAACACTGCCGGCACCGTCTGGTCATCGAAAACCTCGGGCCGTGTGTAGTGCGGACAATCCAGCAACCCGTCAAGACCGAAGGAATCCTCCTCCGCCGACAACGGGTCACCCAACACACCCGGCTCCAGGCGCGTTACCGCATCGATAATCGCCAGAGCCGCAAATTCTCCACCACTGAGCACAAAGTCACCCAGTGACACTTCCTCATCGACCAGGCGATTGATTACTCGCTCGTCGATGCCTTCATACCTTCCTGCCACCAGCATCAGGCTACCGTGCGCCTGAAAGCGCCGTGCCATGACCTGGTCAAACGGCCGACCCTGCGGTGACAGGTAGATCACCGGAGCATCAGGCATCACCCCTTTGCAGGAAGCGATAGCCGCGCTCAGCGGTGCTGGCTTCATGACCATACCGGGACCACCGCCGAAAGGTCGGTCGTCCACCGTACGGTGCTTGTCTGTCGCAAAGTCTCGCGGGTTGACCAGTGTCAACTCCAGTTGTCCCTGCGACCGCGCGCGTCCGATAACACCCTGCTCGAGCGCACCATCCACCAGTTCGGGAAACAGCGTAACGACGCCAACCTGCACGTCAGAAATCCGGGTCCCAATCGATCGTGATAATTCGGTCTTTCGTGTTCACATCCGTGATGACATCCGGCACCAGCCATGGCACCAGCACTTCACTGGATCCTTCCACTTCCTCGCGCTCATCCGAGATCACGACAACATCGTTGGCGCCGGTTTCGAACAACCGATCCACCGGACCGATCCGTACACCGTCTACCGTTTGCACCTGCATGCCGATCAGATCGGCCCAGTAGTACTCACCTTCAGCAGGTTCGGGCAGAGCCGTGCGGCTGATGGCGATGGTTGCCCCGATCAGTGCATGTGCACTTTCGGGGGTATCCACGCCTTCCAGCTGCGCGATGATCGTCTTGCCCTGCGGCTTGCCCTGCAACATCCGGACTTCCGTCCAGTTGCCGCGTTGCTCCAGCCACCATGCCTTGTAGCCCACGATATTATCGCGGGGATTGGTATCGGAATGAACCTTGACCCAACCCTTCAGGCCGTAGACCCCGGTGATGCGACCCAACAGGACACGATCAGCGGGCACAACAGAGGTACTCACCACAACAGGCAGAAATGAATCAGGCTGCTGCAGCACTCACCTTGCGATGATCCTTGACGATCTTGGAAACGCGGTCGCTCATTTGAGCGCCAACGCTGATCCAGTAATCAACACGTTCCATGTTCAGTTGAAGTTCAGTAGCGTCGCCACGAGCTACCGGGTTGTAGTAACCCAGTCGTTCGATGTAACGACCGTCGCGACGTGCACGGCTATCAGTAGCAACAACGTGGTAGAACGGCTGCTTCTTAGCACCGCCGCGAGACAGGCGAATAGTGACCATGAGCCTAAAATTTCCAGATAATGTTATGACAAGGCCACACGCAACAGTGCCGCCGGAAGGTAACTCCCAATGATACGCAATTTTCTATCCCGCGCCAACACCCCACCCAAAAAAAATTCCCCTCGGGTCGGACCATCACAAGTCCCTGATACTAGGGATATTTCGTCACTTCAACAGCCCGAATTAACCCCTTGAGGGCGTGAAACAGTACTGATTTCACGCCTTCAAGCGTTTCAAATCACCCATGAATGTGCGTCAGCTCTCATTCATCAGTAAGCCAGCGAGCTCGACAACCAGCGCTCGGACACCTGTAATGGCTCATCCCGTCGCGCCACATAGTTCTCGACCTGATCCTTCGTCAACTTGCCCAGACCGAAATACCGGCTCTCGGGATTGGCAAAATAGAAGCCACTGACAGACGAGGCAGGCAGCATGGCCAGACTCTCGGTGATACTGATGCCCGCATTGCCCAGTGGATCGATCATTCGCCAGATGACCTCTTTCTGACGATGATCCGGGTTGGCCGGATAACCAGGTGCCGGCCGGATGCCGCGATAGCGCTCCTTGATCAGCTCATCGTTCTCCAGCGACTCATCGGCGGCATAACCCCACAAGCGCGTGCGCACATCACGATGCAGATACTCGGCAAAGGCCTCGGCCAGGCGATCGGCAATGGCCTTCGCCATGATGCTGCGATAGACATCGTTCTGCTTGTCGTATTCAGCCACCAGCTCATCCAGACCCAGCCCGGCTGTCACGGCAAACATGCCGATGTAGTCCTCGACGCCCAGATCGGACGGCGCCACGAAATCGGACAGCGACAGATTGTTCCGCCCATCCGGGTAACGACGCTGCTGACGCAGGCAGTGAATGATTTCGACCGGCTCCTGACGCGACTCATCGGCATACACCGCAATGTCATCGACATTCACGCTGTTGGCCGGGAACAGCCCGATAACACCCTTGGCACTGACCTTGCCGGAGCTGATGAATTCGGCCAGCATGACCTGTGCATCGTCGAACAGGGTCTTCGCCTCCTTACCCACCGTAGGGTCCTTCAGAATGCGCGGATACTTGCCACGCAGCTCCCAGGTGTGAAAGAACGGCGTCCAGTCGATGTATTCCACCAGATCTTCCAGCGACACATCATCGATCACCGTCACGCCAGGCGTCGCTGGCCGAGTGATGGGGGACTGCTGCCAGTCGATCTGCAAACCGTTGCTGCGCGCCTCTTCCAGGTTCATCAGGTCCAGCCGGCTGGTCTTGTCGGCAAAGCGCTTGCGAAAGCGCTCGTAGTCCTCTTCCAGCTCTTCTTCGAAGCGCGGCCGATGCTCTTCACTGAGCAGCGAACTGGCCACCTGAACACAGCGCGACGCATCCAGCACGTGCACAACCGGTTGCGAGTAGCGTTCGCTGATCTTCACCGCGGTGTGCATTCTGGACGTGGTCGCACCACCGATCAACAGAGGCAGCTCGAAGGACTCTCGCTGCAGCTCTTCAGCGACATGCACCATCTCTTCCAACGATGGGGTGATGAGACCGGACAAGCCGATCATGTCCACCTTGTGCGCCTTGGCCTCTTCCAGAATACGACTGGACGACACCATGACACCCAGGTCGATCACTTCATAGCCATTGCACTGCAACACCACGCCAACAATGTTCTTGCCGATGTCGTGTACATCGCCCTTGACCGTCGCCATCAACACCTTGCCGGCACTGCGCTGACCGCCCGCCTCGTCTTCCATGTAGGGCAGCAGATGCGCCACCGCCTTTTTCATGACGCGCGCGCTCTTGACAACCTGCGGCAGAAACATCTTGCCCGCACCGAACAGATCCCCTACCCGGTTCATGCCGTCCATCAGCGGCCCTTCAATGACATCCAGTGGCTTCGCCAACTCCAGCCGCGCCAGCTCGACATCTTCTTCGATGAAGGCATCCAGACCCTTGACCAGAGCGTGCTCGATACGCTCGACCAGCGGCAGCTCACGCCAGGCATCGGTCTGCTTCTCAGCCTGCTGATTGTCACCACGGTACTTCTCGGCAATGTCCAGCAAACGGTCGGTGGCGTCATCTCGCCGGGCCAGCACCGCGTCGGTTACAGCCTCGACCAGCTCTTCAGGCAACTCTTCCAGAACAGCCAGCTGACCGGCGTTGACGATCCCCATGCTCATGCCGGCGCGAATGGCGTGGTACAGAAAAACCGCATGAATGGCTTCACGCACGACGTTGTTGCCGCGGAATGAAAACGAGACATTGGAGACCCCGCCACTGATCAGCACACCCGGCATGTTCTGACGAATCTGCCTGACGGCCTCGATGAAGGCAACACCGTACTCGTTGTGCTCGTCGATACCGGTTGCGATGGCAAAGATATTGGGATCGAAAATGATGTCACAAGGGTCGAAGTCCAGCTCCTTGCGCAGCAGATCATGAGCGCGCTGACAGATATTGACCTTGCGCTCGATGGTGTCTGCCTGACCGTCTTCATCGAAGGCCATTACGACAACTGCGGCACCATACCGCTGTGCCAGCTTCGCCTGCCGGAGGAACTCCTCCTCACCCTCCTTCATGCTGATGGAGTTGATGACACACTTCCCCTGCAGACACTGCAAACCCGCTTCGATGACCGACCATTTGGACGAATCGATCATGACAGGGACACGGGAAATATCGGGTTCCGACGCGATGAGATGCATGAACCGTTGCATGACGGCGCGGGAATCGAGCAGACCTTCATCCATGTTCACGTCGATGATCTGCGCACCGTCGTCCACCTGCTGACGTGCGACATCCAGCGCTTCTTCGTATTCGCCCGACTTTATCAGGCGCAGGAATTTAGCCGATCCGGTGACATTGGTGCGTTCACCCACGTTGACGAACAGGCTTTCCTCCGTGATATTGCAGGCCTCCAGTCCGGACAGGCGACAAACGGCCTTGGCCTCCGGCACCTTGCGCGGACTTGCATTATCAAGGACAGCACTGAAGGCGGCGATATGCTCAGGAGTGGTGCCACAGCAGCCACCGACCATGTTGACATAGCCGGCCTTCACCCACTTGCCGATCTCTTCCGCCATCTGGGCCGGTGACTCGTCATAACCACCGAAGGCATTGGGCAAACCGGCGTTGGGATGTACACTGACGTACGTGTCGGCTATGCGCGACAGTTCCTGCACGTGCTCGCGCAATTGCGCCGGGCCGAGCGCGCAGTTGAGGCCGATGAACAACGGCTTGGCATGGCGAACCGAGTTCCAGAAGGCCTCGACGGTCTGACCGGACAAGGTGCGACCGGACGCATCCGTGATGGTGCCGGACAGCGCGATTGGCAAACGCTCGCCCCGATCATCGAAGGCACGGTTGACAGCGAATATCGCGGCCTTGGCGTTCAGCGTGTCGAAGATGGTTTCAATGAGAATGTAGTCGACACCGCCATCCATGAGCGCATTGGTCGCCTCGTAATAGCACTGGTCAAGATCAGAGAAGCTGACGTTGCGATAACCCGGATCTTCCACCTTGGGCGACAGCGAAGCGGTGCGATTGGTCGGACCGAGCACCCCTGCAACAAATCTGGGCTTCTGCGGATCTCGGGCGGTGGCGGCATCGGCGCGGGACCGTGCCAGTCGCGCGCTCTCCAGATTCAGCTCATGCACCAACTCCTGCATGTTGTAATCGGCCATCGATATCGAATTGGCATTGAAGGTATTGGTCTCGATGACATCGGCGCCGGCATTCAGAAAGGCGTCGTGAATATCGGCAATGATATGCGGCTGCGTGAGGGTCAACAGATCGTTATTGCCCCGCAGATCTATTTCCCATTCGGTGAAACGATCTCCTCGAAAGTCGCTTTCGGTCAGGCTGTGGCCCTGGATCATCGTTCCCATGGCGCCGTCCAGCAAGAGAATGCGCTCGGAGAGAATGGCTCGCAGATCCGAGTCCTCGTACTTCTGCTCAGGCTTTTCCATTGACGCTACAGATACCTGTGAGTTAGAAACGATGCATTATAAACATAAAGAAATCTTTATATGTTTATTTATCGTTAGAGAGTGGACGATTGGGAGAGCAGCTTCTGTGCCCTCTTGAGTCTCTCTGGGGTATTCAGTACTGTCGGGTGCGGTTGATAACCGGCCTCGGGTATCCGAGATGCCATGTTTCTCGGACGGCAATGCCGAGTTCGTGTTGATCAGAGAGTGCCTCTCATCGCTAAAAGGGGTTATTTGTACCGTAGAACGCTGCTTTTAGCGTGTTTTTACAGTCTTTTTCGGGAGTAACTTCATTATTAACAATGACTTGCCATGGTCCGACCCGAAGGAGCCGAAGGAGCCGAAGGGGCCGGAGGGATTGGAGGGGGTTTATCGGCGGGCCTTGTATCGGGTGGATGGGCGGGAGCCGTTCGTGATGCGGGTGGGGTGCTATTCGGAGGGGCTGCAGAGGCTGTATGAGGCCTTTGATTGTCGAAGTGCTGCATTTTTGACGGCTGCCAACCCGGGGGGTGTCAAAGTTTCTGACATCGTCAATTTCCGTGCCGAAGCGCGCCTGGCGCGACAACTGGATGCGTTTTCATTACCTGTTACATCGGGGGTCGGACTGGATGCTGATGAAACCTCCGATTGGCCAGGTGAACGCAGCTTCCTGGTACTGGGTATCGAGCGCTCAAACGCTGTCAGACTGGGGCTGCAGCATGGTCAGCTGGCTATCATCTGGTGCCCCGAGACAGCGATTCCCGAACTGCTGATGCTCGAACGCGAGACACCCGGATAATTGCCCCCCACAAAACGGTAACCTTACGGCTTTGTAGTCCATTTTGACGGACCATACCCGCACACCCCCATGTTCATTGGCCTGCAGGACTTTCCAGAATTAATGTTCATGCCAATTTTGATACTAAAGTCGGGAATGTGTGAATCAGCTCAGCAAGACACACGTATCAGGCACGAATTCTGCGAAACAGTCCTTAACATTTTCCGACCCTGTACTACCTCGTCGGAATAACCGGAACTTGATGTGAACAGGAATCAAATGCCATGGGAATTCGCGCGAAGCTCGTTCTCTGTCTGTTGGCAGTGCTACTCCCGCTTGTTGCAGTCAGCCTTTTTTCAATCAACCTGCTGGGCAAGCAGTTAGTCGAACGTACCGAATCTTCCCTTTCCAACACGCAGCGTCTGGAAGCAGCCCGTATCAACGAGGTACTCGCCAGCTATGCACAGGACGCTCGCAATCTGGCCTCAGGCACTCAGGTGAGGCAATTCGTGGCGGCCTGCAATGCCTACCGACAGGCTGTACTGAACAATGCCGACCTGGCAGACATCCAGAAGCTGCTGGCAACCACCGTGGGCGGTATCGATGGATACGCGATCGTTGACCGCCGTAGTGCGTGGCCACTGCAGCAGATGGCACTGGCACTACAACGGCAGGCCGGTATCGTTGGCTCCAATGTGGTCGAACTCAGGGTTGTCGATGCGGCAGGAAAAATACTCGGTGAGTCCATGGGGTTCACCTGGGAGCCGGCAACCGAGAGTCTGCTGAAAAAGTCCATAACCACCGTCAAGACGACCTTCGGCGACGCTTTCGTCAATCAGGATGGCCGACAGAGACTCGGCATGATATCTCCGATAATCAGTGATAGCGGAGAAGTCGTTGGTGCCCTGTTGCTGGAAACTCGCCTGTCCCCCATCACCGATCTGGTGGCCAAACATGAAGGCGTCGGCCACAGCAGCGAAGCCCATATCGCCCAGCCCACAGCCGATGGCAGTGCACAGATGATCACCTCCATGCGTTTCGATCGCAAGTCGGCGTTCAAGAAGGTCATTCCTGCCGCCCTCGATCAACCGATCAACCAGGCCTTGAACTCCCCCCGCAGTCGCATCCTTCACAGCAAGGACTATCGGGGTGTCGACTCGGTTCTGGCCCTTCAGACCATTCCGGCAACCGGCTGGGGCCTGGTGGTCAAGGTGGACGCCAGCGAAGCCTTCGAACCCGTTCTGGAGCTGCGACGCGTCCTGATCATCACCATGATCTCGAGTGTGATCTTCGTACTGGTCTGCTACATGTTCTGCTTCGTGCCCATCGCCAACCGCCTGCAGCGCACGGCGACGGCTGCACGCAAGATCATGAATGGCGATCTGACAACACGCATCACCGACCCCAATCAGGATGAAGTCGGTCACCTGGCCAGAACCATTGACACCCTGGCCCGCGATCTGGAAGCCGACCAGCGGATGCGAGAAGCGGTAGAGGCACGATTGCGCCACCAGGCCCTGCATGACGAACTGACCGGCTTGCTCAATCGCAAATACGCCAATTCCGTCATTCAGCAGCTCAACAAGGATCGGCGTGGCAAGCACTCGGTGATGTTCATCGATCTCAACGGCTTCAAGGACGTCAATGACCTGTATGGCCACGCGGCCGGTGATGAGGTACTGGTCGTTGTTGCCGAGCGACTGAGCCAGCAGATTGCCAGCACCGAAGGCATCACTCTGGCTCGCTGGGGCGGTGACGAATTCGTGGTGATACTGCCCAATTGCGACGAAGACGTGGCAACCGATACCGCGCTGACATTGCACAATGCCTTCGATGAAGCGATCACCACCTCGGCAGGCCTGCACTACATCAGCTGCAGTATCGGCCTGGCAACCTCCAGTGCCACCAAGACGCTGGATGAAGTGCTGCTGGAAGCCGATATTCTGATGTACGAACAGAAGAAACGGCAGAAGAAGCCACGCACCAAGGGCAGCATGGCCGTTCGCACCGTCGAACGGGCACTGCACGAAGATCGTGTCGAAGTCTGGTTTCAGCCGATCGTCAGCCTGCACCAACCCGGCAACTACGAGATGTCCGGCGCCGAAGCGCTGGTCCGCATACGCTCACGCGAAGGCGGAATCATCCTGCCAGAGGAGTTCCTGAACGATGTGGACAACAGTGAGCTGGGCTGCGAGCTGGATCGTCGAATCCTGTGCCGTGCAATGACCTCCCTGGCTCGCTGGCGAGCGGCAGGTGTCGTCGGTGAAAACTTCCGCCTGTCACTGAACATGACGGCACAGTCGCTCAATGATCCGGCCTTCAGCGCCATCCTGAGCAACCAGATGCAGTCATGCTCGGTCAGCCCGCAGAATATCGTTATCGAGATGCCCCACTACACCAAGGTCGATCCCCTGCTGGTATCGCACCTGCGTTCACTGGGCATCACCGTCGCTCTGGACAAGATCGGTGCAGATGCCGCCAGTCTGGGACGTACCAGCCGTTTGCAGCCTGATATCGTGAAGATCGACCGTCACTGGCTGGGCGATGCCATCGTGGCCCCCCACATGGTGTCCATCTGCCATGAGCTCGGGCTGGAACTGATCGTGGAAGGTATAGAGACGCGAGAACAGATGGCCGAGCTGCACGAACTGGGTGTCTCCCGCTTTCAGGGTTATCTGTTCGACTCGCCGCAACGTCCAGTGGACTTCATCAGTCGCTGGGGCGAGTCCTCACTCGAAGGCCTGGGCGTTCGACTCAACCGCAACGTGGCACTAAGGCTGGCTGGTTGACACCGGAGCCGTACCGCGACGCCAGCTCTCGTAGTAGTAACGGGCATCGACTGACGGCGTGTAGCCCAACTGATATCTGAATCGTGTGCCAGGGACGGCATAATCAGGTATCAGGAACTCTACTCGCAGCTCATCCCCTTCACCCTGCGTCTGACCACGAAACACCGGATCGACCCCGCCAGAGAGCTGCGTCGAGATTCCTCCGATACGCACGATGAAACGCTCCGGCAATGCAGCCGCGACCTTCGACGCGTCCGCAACATCCGCCGAGCCACCCTGCGCATCCGTACTCTCATCGCCCTCGGCATTCACGCTCTCCAGCTTCGCCGAGATCCTGATCTGGCTGCCCTGCTTGTCGCGCTGGATGATGACATCGGTAAAGACCGGGTACTTCGCCATATCCACGGCATCATGCAGCTCTGTCATCTGCTGCCGCCAGGTGGCATTGACCGTGTCCAGATCGCAGTCGATGGCCCGCATGGTATCGCGCCAGAAGATGGCTGCCGGCAAGTCGCGCACCGCATCCTCACGCCCGGTCGCACGCAGAAAATCACCCAGTGATGACAAACCGCACGTGTGCACCATGGCACGTGTCCACAGATCACCCAGGCTGTAATGCAACTCTGCGTCGTACTGCCGGGCAAAGCCGTCGGCATCGATCAGGTCATCGAAGCGAATCGATTGCCGCTGCCAGGACACGCTGGCCAGCTCCCAGTTGCTGCGTCGACGCTCCACTTCGGGCACGATGGCAAAGGAGGTGTATTGCGCCATGCCTTCAATGAAGAACTTGGCGGCGCTATAGTTGTCTGCCAGAGCACGATCCGATTCGGTCGCCTGCAGCACATGCGTGGTCTCGTGACTGAGCACGCGACGTTGTGAGACATCCTCCCGGAAGGCATTGAGGTCCATCTGGATCTTCTTCCACTTGGCCAGACCCGCAGCATGCTCACTACTGGCAGACAGGTCCACCCGGATATCCGGCAGCGTCTGCACCCCCAGAATCTCGCCCAGCGCCTCCAGATCGGTCTCGGCATGCTCGACGATGTACTGCACCACCGCTTCACGCCGGGCGCTGTACACGAAGCGATAATGCTCCGTGGCCGTCACGGTCAGATCATCACTCTGCGCCGTACCGGTATCCACCCCGATGCGATAGATCATCAGCAGACCCAGCACGAGGAACCCGGTGAAAGCAAAGAAGCCGTTGGCCAGCTTCATGCCGCGGCTCGAACGCTTGCCCCCGCCCACACTGGATTCGGAGCGACTCCACAGGCGATAGGCCAGCAGCAGCACCAACAAGGCAATGCCTGTATGCAGAAGCAAGCCCTGGCCGTTGACGATCAGATTGGAGCCTTCGTATTGATTGGACAGCAGAGCAAATATGCTCCAGTTGCCGGAGCTGCCCAGCGCACTCTCTGCCCACATCAGACCAATCAGATAGAGGCTGTAGAGCACCAGCCCCAATGTCCTGAACCAGGACAGCAGGATGCCGTGAGCCAGCACGATGAACATGAACAGGCAATCCCGCCACAGCAGGGTGAACCAGACCTGATCGTAGAACAGCCCGCCGATGGATTCAGGGTTGCTTGCCAGCAGAACCCGGTCGAGGCCGTAGCTCAACAGATTGATGACACACAGCAGCAGCCAGGCGGCCAGCACCTTGGCGATGAACACCGAGGCCCTGGAGACGGGCAAGGCGCGCAGAAAGTCGATGGTCCCCTCGTCGTGCTCACGCGGAAACAGGCTGTAGGCCGTCACCAGTGCCAGCAAGACCAGAAACACGGCAACACCGGCATTGCTGCTGTACTCGCAATAACCTTCACACCAACTGCCGAAGGTCTGTTCATCCACTCGCTCGGTGAAGAACTGCATGCCATAGCCCAGCACCAGTACCGCCAGCCAGAGCCAGGCAATGGGCCGGAGCTGTCGCAACTCCTTGGCGATAAGGCTGATCATGGAATGCTCATCCGTTCGGCATGCAGGCGTAGCGGTTGATGAAAGGCCGGGCCGTCATAGTCCAGTGCAATATAGACACGATCACCCGATGAATAGAGACTGTTGAGCACGTGTACCGCATCACCCGTGCGGCATCGAGCCACATCCTCATAGTCATCACTGACTTCGATTTCCGTATCGAACGGACCGATGTAGTCGTGTTTCAGGATGCACTCGCCTTGCGCAGAGTCGATATCCTGCAACAGTCCGAGTGCCGATTCACGCGGCTCGTACCAGGCTTCGAGCTCCTGCACGCCTTCAGCCGTACTGCGACTCTCCAGCCGCCCCTGCAGGGCCGGAATGGTGGCCAGCAGCTGCTGCACAGACGCATCTCTGCGCTGCTCTGCCAGCCAGTCCTGCCATTGCCGGTAGAAGGCCTCCAGTGGCATATCCAGCACCGACTCCACGCGCTGACGGGCAGTGATACGTCGATCCTGAATCGCCCCCACCAGGTTGTCAGCCACCGGCTTCACCAGAAATTCACTGGCCAGCGCCAGTACGGTTTCGCGACCTCGGGTTTCTTCCAGAAAATCCATGGCCGACCAGGCCAGGCTTTCCGCGCCAGGGTAGGAGAACCGGTCTGCCGTCAACTGCCAGCGATCGATCAGCTGATGCGCCGCCGGTTCGACATCCAGCACCCACAGTGCTCGAGCCAGCAGCTCATGGCGATGCTCGGGACGCAACTCGGCTATTCCCTGCTCGACCCACCAGCGCGTGAACCCATCGAGCACCCAGTGATACGGCTCGAACATGGCCCGGCCGGACGTCTGTGCACTCAGCACACCGTGCAGAATCACCGAATCGAGGATGGCATCGTCATAGCTGTCGTGTGGCAACCAGTTGGCCGTGATGAAGACACCGTCAGCCGTGGCATAGTCGATCTCGTGAGGTTCGCGTTCAGGGTCCAGCACCAGCTTGACATCCGGCAGTGCAACCAGCCCCAGCGAGGCCTGCAGGGTTGTCATCGATTCACTGATGCGTTCGGCCATCGCCTGACCGGCGGCCTGATGGGCATCCTCCAGATACAACACCGACACGGCCGGATCCTGCAGGCGCACCACATACTCGCTGGAGAACTCTACCGGTGGCCGGGTCTTCTGTTCGAGCAAGGTCGACCAGACGGTCAGTCCGGAGGCTGCCAGCACACCCAGTGCCACATAGTCTCGACGTGTCATCGGCTTGGCCAGACGCTCGACCAGCGAACCTTCGCCGATACGACTGAGCAGAAATCCCGCCAGTGTGAACAACCCGGCCATCAACAGGGTGCCTTGCATCGCCTGCCAGGGAATCATGTCGCGCTCGAACACGAACAGCTGATCATCCATCAGAGCAAAGGGCGGCACGCGATCCGGATCGATACCGGGGTACCAGGCCACCAGCGCCACAAGGGCCGCGCCGACCAGGTACAGCGCGATGCGCAGATGCCCGCACAGCGAAAAGCAGAACACCACACTCCAGTACAGCGTTGTCATGACGAGCGTCTTGAGCATGATCAGCAGCACATAGTCGCGGGTAAGGTCATCGGTGACCCCAGCCTGCTGCGCTGCCAGCGCGACCATCATGATTGCCAGCGCCGCCAGATAGATCAGACCGGTCAGATACTTGAGCAACAAGGGCAGATTGCGGCCCATGGGTAGCGCTTCGACAAACTGCCGGGTACCACTGAGGTATTCGCGCACGATCAGCCGGTTACCGGTTATCAGTGCGATCAGCGGCAGAAAGCTCAGCAAGGCAAAGCGCACGATTTCAAACGGGCTCATGCTGTATGGCGCCTGGCGATTCCAGGCCAGCATCAGCAAGGTCATGGCAAGCGTGCCTGCCGTCAGCAACACGGCTGCGAGCCGATGTTCCCGAATATCCTTGCCCAATAATGAACTGACAACCATGGGCTTGCTACGCGTTGGCAACGACGGCTATGAAAACATCTTCCAGTGACATGGACTCATGCCGCCAGCCCGGATCAAGCACGATTTCGTGGGATGCCAGAACCTCTTCGGAGAACTGCAGCGTGATCACCCAGCGACCCTGACGCTCACCCTCCTTGAGAATGCGCAGCCGCTGCCTGGCAAAGTCTCCTGGCAAAGAGCCGGGGACGTAGTCGGCCATGGCTATGGACCAGCTACCGATGCTGTTGCGCAGTGGATCCAGCTCACCGTCGTAGATGGTACGGCCGGATTCGACAATGCCGATGCGATCTGCCACCGCTTCGATCTCGTCAATGAGATGTGTGGAGAAGAAGGTTGTTGCACCGTCCTGAATGGCCTGGTCACGCACCAGATCAAGAAACTCGCGCCGCGCCACCGGGTCCATGCCCGCCGTGGGTTCGTCCAGGATGAGCAGTTCGGGGCGAGTCGACAGGGCCAGAGTCAGGGCCAGCTTGGCCTTCATGCCGCCGGAGAAAGTACCGACACGGCGTTTTGGCGGCAGATCGAAATCCGACAGCAGCTGCTGAAAACGCCGCTCGTCCCAACGCGGGTAGAAACCGCTCACGAATTTCGACAACACCCGCGGTGTCATCCACGGATACATGTTCTGATCCTGCGCTACATAGCCGATGCGCTGCCGGATACCGATGACATCAGAGTGCAAGGGACGACCGAAGACCTCGATCTGGCCGGCATCGCCACGCATGATACCCATCAGAATGCGAATGGCTGTCGATTTACCGGCGCCGTTACGCCCCAGAAACCCGAAGACTTCACCCGGTTGAACCGCCAGTGACAGGCCATCCAGAACCTGCAGGGAACCGAAAGACTTGCGCACATCCTGAAGGCTCAGGATATTGGCGCCCTTGCGACCTCGGTCCGGGTCCATTGCAACTACAGGCTCGCCAGCCAGGTCCATCATCATGAAGGTCTTCGTTAACGGATGTTCGCTATAGTACGGCAAAGTGCGGCCCGTGGACCGCTATCGGCCACCGGCCGAAAGGTCAACGCCCGTCCGCACGGGCGCTGACTGAGGGTCAAACCGCGCGCACCGCGCTCAGGATGTCACCTTGCGGATGATATAGCCGCCAGAGCGATCGTCCAGCTCCAGTTTCAGATACCCGCGAGCCTGCGCCTCTTCGAGCATCTTGCCGAAGGACTCGAAGCCATAGTAGCTTTCGTTGAATCCCGGCCGCCGACGCTTGAGCGTCTGCTTGACCATGGACCCCCACAGCTTGTCATTGCCATCACGATCAGCACTGAGATCGGCGGCCGTTTCCAGCAACAGCTCCAGGCCTTCCTGAATCAGTTCTTCACTGTTTTCCTCGGTGCCAAAGCCTTCATCTTCTGTGGCGTCAGCCGCATCAACGACTTCCACCGGCTCGACGACTTCGACGACCTTGGCTGCCTTGCCGCGCTTGCGCTTGGGGGTAGCTGTGGTTTCCGGCTCTGCCGACGCCGCAGCACCCTTGCCCGAAGCGGTCTTGCCCGAGGCTTCCTGAGCATTCACTGCCGCCGCCGAGTCTGCGTCAGCTGGCGCTGTGACCTCTTCAGTCGGCTTCTCGCTGCTGCGACTGGAGGCGCGCTTCTTGGTGCGCTTGCGACCCGGACGCTTGCGCTCCAGCTCGCGCACCAGATCATCGTAATAGATGAACTCATCGCAATTGTTGATCAAGAGATCAGAGGTGGAATTCTTGACCCCGACACCGATGACGGTCTTGGCGTTCTCACGCAGCTTGCTCACCAGTGGTGAGAAATCCGAGTCACCACTGATGATGACGAAGGTATCCACGTGAGCCTTGGTGTAGCAAAGATCCAGTGCATCGACCACCATGCGGATATCGGCGGAGTTCTTGCCGGACTGGCGCACATGGGGGATGTCGATCAGCTCGAAGGATGCCTCGTGCATCGGCACCTTGAAATCCTTGTAACGCTCCCAGTCGCAGTAGGCCTTCTTCACCACGATGCTGCCCTTGACCAGCAGCTTCTCGAGGATATGACTGATATCGAACTTCTGGTACTTGGCGTCCCTGACACCCAAGGCAATATTTTCGAAATCGCAGAAGAGTGCGAGACTATTGTTGTCGTCTGACGAACCTGCCATAAATCTTCAATCCTGGTATTTCAGTCGTTCTGAGAATGTCATGATACCTGAGAGGGGTCTGCTGTCTCGGCATCATCCTTCAAGGCCGTGTTACCCGGAGGTCGCCAGCCCTCTTCCGAGCGATCATGTCTGACCCGGGACTTGCCCATCATGGCCTTCTCGAGAGTGGCCTGGATTTCCTTGGCCAGACGCACGTATTCCTTGTTCTCGGTGACCGGCACCTCGGGATCATAGACTTCCGCCAGCCTGCGTATACCCTTCAATTCCTCATCGGCAAACAGGGTAGCGGCTCTCTCTGACTCTGCAGGATGCATGCCCAGTGCTTCCAGCGCATAGCGCCCGGCACGCAGTGCACTGTCGAAACACTCTCTGACGATATCGTTGGTACCCAGCTGATACAGCTTGTAGACATGCCGCCGATCATAGGCTCTGGCGATGATATGCAACTCTGGTCGTTCGCGACGAACGTAGTCGATCAAGGTCAGTGAATCTTTCTGACTGTTCAGGGCTACCACCAGCAGTTCCGCCTCGTGCAGGCCGGCGGCGTGCAGCAGATCAGGCCTGGACGCATCACCATAGAAGCTCTGCACACCAAAGACTCGCATGTTTTCCACCATTTCCGCATGCAGATCCAGCACCACTGTCTTGTAGCCATTCGACAGCATCAGTCGGTTGATGACCTGACCAAAGCGGCCATGACCGGCGATGATGATCGTGCCCTTCTCCGTGATCTCGTCACTCTCGCGTGACTGGGCACGCACCATGCGCGGTTGAATCACCCGTTCGAAGAAGATGAACAGGCCCGGCGTCAGCATCATGGACAGGGCAACCACGAGCAGCAGGATCTTGGACAGATCAACCGGCAGGGCGCCTGATTGCAGGCAGAAGGAAATCAGCACGAAACCGAATTCACCCGCCTGCGCCAGGCCCAGAAACAGCAACCAGCGATCACTGCCCTTGATGCCGAACAGCAAGGCCAGTACATACAGCACGGCCGCCTTGATGGCCATGATGCCCACCGTCACACCAATCACCAGACCCAGATTCTGCGACAGCACCGAGAAATCCACACCGGCGCCTACCGTGACGAA
>CBDUIJ010000048.1:0-24615 GCA_965367215.1 uncultured Granulosicoccus sp. | reverse complement strand
GCTCTTCCGGTCATTCGCACTCATGCGATATCTCCAGGTAAATCGAATTCGTGGCAGTTGCAACGCTCAGGCAGCATGCAGCTGAAAGTGAACTTTTTCGCGGTCCGCGCAACAACAACCCTGGCAAGGAGCATATTGCGAGCCACTGACAACCCCTGATTTTATCACAAGGATGTGATTGTGCTGGCGATATACGAGTGTTGAGCGTACCAAGTTGAGTCCAGGAAGACAAAGGACTCGGTACCAGTCGCTGTCGGAGACAGCAAGGTGGCCTCTTTGCCGCTAACATACCGCTCGTGAAAGCAAACAATCTGCCAGCAAGCCGCCTGCCCGACCGGAATGATTTCCTTTGAAGGGCAAGGCACATTTCTTTCTGCTCTGCACCGTTATCGGCGTTGCCGCAGGCTGGTGGTGGACGGTCGGCAGACCTGTACCGACCCTTGCCTGGCAAGCCGCTGGCAAGGCTCCGGAGTTTGCTGACAACAGCGTGACGCCAGTCCGGATCGAAGCCGAGAATGTCGGCGCTGTCGCGAACTGGATGACACCCGGCAGCGAGATGAATGCAGCCGCCGGATCGATGGGACAAGCCTACTCGGGCATGCCCAGCGCCGGCGTCATCAGTTATCACGATGGCATCATGAAGGTCGCACCGTCTGTCGTGAGCCTGTACGCCGCCTCGTCCGCAAGCGGCGAGGCGGCAAATGGCGGCGGCAATGCCATCAGCCAGGGCTCGGGCGTCATCGTCAATGCCGACGGTGTGGTACTGACCAACCTTCACCTGGTGGAAGGACTGGATCGGATCACCGTGGTACTCAGCGACGGACGTAGCTACCCCGCCCTGCTGATCGGTAGTGACCGCGAGACCGATCTGGCAGTGGTACGCATCGCTGCCAGCAATCTGCCCTTCGTACCGCTGGATGATGCGCCGCCCTTGCGCGTCGGCGATGTCGTGCTCGCCATCGGCAACCCTTTCGGAGTTGGTCAGACGGTCACCCAGGGAATCGTCAGCGCCACCCACCGACGCATTGCCGGCGGCAGCGTCTGGCAGCATTTCGTACAGATCGACGCTGCCATCAATCCGGGCAATTCCGGCGGTGCACTGATCAATCCCTATGGACAACTGGTTGGCGTCAACACAGCCGTCTTCCGGGGGGATTCCGGGGCAGTCGGCATCGGCTTTTCGATCCCTGCCGATCTGCTGGCCCAGGTGGTGCCGCAGATCATTGAACATGGCTCGGTCGCCCGCGGCTGGCTGGGTGTCGCGGTGGATGAATTGATCTACTTTCCGAAGCTTGCCAGAGATATCAAGCAAGGTGCGCTGGTAACGCAGGTGCTTCCGAACAGCCCTGCCAGCCGCGGCGGATTGCAGAAAATGGATATCGTCACGGCCATCGACGGACAGCCTGTACGCAACGCAACTCAATTGCTGCTTGCCATTTCGGTAGAGCCACCAGGCACGCCGGTCTCACTGACCGTACTGCGCGGTGGACAGATCAGTAGCACCATGGATCCCTCTCAGCCGATCGAACTCGAAACCCGGGAACTGGCACTGGAACTCGGAACACGACCCGACGACCTGAGCACGGCCGTCATCAAACCTCGCTGAAGCAACAGCAACCACAGTAATTCCCAACCTGCCATGCTGCCACCACCGCCATTGGCAGCACCCTGCCCGGGACTACTGGCCTGGGCACCGTCTTGCTCCGAGTTCGAGGCCTGGTCAATATCCGGCCTTGTCGGCGTCAAGTGTGCCTGGCTGACACCACCGGTTGGCGAGACTGTCGCTATGTTGTCAGCATCCTGCAACTCCATCACACCTGACGGCTGCAACTGCCCTGTCACCGGTGCATCGCTACTCTGGAAATCCTCACTGACCGCGAAGGCCAGGCTTCGAGATTCCTGCGGCAGGAGCCCACTGACATGGCACAGCGCACTGGTTGGTGTCTGCACCTGACAGCCGGCAGGCCACAGCAGCTGATCGGGCGCACTGGTTTCCACGATCAGCTGTGCATCCAGGGTCAGACCGGTGTCAGGGTTGCTGATGTCGAATATCAGACTGCTGCCAGCCGAACTGGCCGTCAGTTGCAGATCAACACTGTTCTGCAGACAACCGCGGGAACGCGACTGCAGAACCTCGGTGCGACTGCAGCTGGTGAATTCGGCATCGGTACGCTCGGATATGTTCGGCCACATCAGAGAGCGCGAATTGTCATCACATTGCGTATCCGTGTCGTGCAGAGCCCCCAGCGAATGCCCCAGCTCATGGCTGAGCAACACATCACCAAAGGTACTGGGCGTCGTCACGCCGACATCGTAGCCATCGAGTCGACAGATGGTGTCGATCCAGGCCAGCCCCAGAGTCACATCGGTCTTCGGATTACCGGTGAACAGATAGGTCAGCGCACTGTCCTCGAACAGGGTCTTGTATTGCAGACGGTAGTCACGAAAGGATCGCAGTATGCTCTCCAGCGTTACCGCGCCCAGATCCATCGGATCGTCCTCGGCGCCCAGCGTCAGGGCCTCATCCAACGCCAGAGCCAGGCCCAGTTCGCGATAGACGCCATCGGCGACATTGAGATTATTGAGGGCATTCGACATGCCTCGCCCACCGAAATAGCGATCGTACTGACTATCCACCACGATCGAGACGGGTACGGCGCGAATGTCGGTCTGGATGCTGCGAGACCTGCCTTGCAGATTCAACAACCCCTCCGCCGGCGGTGCTTCCAGTGCATCCAGGCCCTGTAGCGAATCGGCCAGACCGGAATGCAGAGCCGAGTCCGGCTCGCGCTTGCGCGAGCTCGGCTGGTAGTAATCCAGAGTGCCGATCAGATTGGCCGGCTGCAGTCGGTATTGCCGCCCTGCCATATTCACCACACCGCTGATGGCGTCCTGCTCCAGCACGACCCTGACCCAACTGTCCTCCACCCCTTCCACGGTCCCGTCGAACACACCGATGGAAGGTGGCAGATCGCTGGCAAGCTTGCTGTCCAGCCACTGGGTTTCCCGGGTCAGTGGACTTGGCAGCAGCAACAACTGCAGGTCCATGCCTTCCACACTCACCGCCAGTCGCAACTTGCCATCATCCTGCTCTTGTCGGCTATCGAGGCGACTGGCGCTGGCCAGGCGCTGCTCCACGATGGCCAGACGCCGGTCCGCACGATCGAACCAGTAGCGCGACAGAACGCTGCCACGCGGCCAGCGAAAATCCAGAGGCAGGTCCAGCGCCGTATGTCTGGCGCGCAGTTCCAGCAGGCGATCCCGTGCCTGCAAGGTCTCGCCCAGCTGTTCCAGCGCGATGGCGTCGAGATAGTGGGCCGAGTCTGAATAGGCCGACTCGGGAAAACGCGCCTCCAGAGTCTGCAGAGAAATGCGCGCTGCCTGAAAATCGTAGCGATCCATGATCTGCAGATACGCCGAGACGTACAGCGCATCATCAGTCAACGTTCCGGCCGGATCAGCCGAGGCGATGACATCCAGCGCCTGCAGGGCCGCCACGATCTCACCGGATTCACGCAGGGTCAGTGCCCTCAGGAAAACAGCCAGAGACTGCCCGGCATCCGCGGATTCCTGCAGAACGGCGATACGCGTCTGTACGGCTGCCATTTGCGAAAACCCCGGATAGCGCTTCTGCAACAGACGCAAACTGGCCAGCGCGGCCGGGTACTGTTTACGCTCGATCTGATGCAAGGCGGTTGAGTAGGCATTCTGTGCTGCCATCCGCGTCATGGGCAGCGACTCGACCGCCTGCGCCGGCAACACCACCGAGCACAGGGTGACCAGCCACAGGCGGCGCAACACGATCAGCCAGCTCCTGGGACAGTTCCTGAAACAGTTCCTGCGCCAGCTCCTGCTATTGAAAGAGCTCATCTGCCCAGGCACTAGCGAGGCTGTTGCCCGGCTTGCTCACGTCCCGCAGAGTCTTCATTGCCAGCGGCAGTCGAACCATCGAAATAGCTCAACACATCGCGGCATTCCAGCATCGCCTTGCGCACCTCGGCATCCTCGGGCACCGGCTGATTCTCGAGGGTATCCAGCACCCGTGTCAGCGCACGCGCCTCGCTGATCTTGCCCTGCACCTGCTCCAGTGCACGATTCAGTGCCTCGCACAACTCACTGAATTCACGGGTATCGTTGCTGCGCAGACGCACATTCAGGTTGCCATCGCCGATTTCATTCAGCGCCCGGCGAATGGCCAGAATGGGATTGCCGAGCCTGCGCATGATGTAGACAGCAATGGCACCGGTAACCAGGCCATTGACCAGCAACATGATCAGAATCCACTTGCCCAGCACACTGCCCAGATCGGGGATGGACTCGGACAACAGCCCCATGTCCTCGGAGGCAAACAACAGAGGCGCATTGCCGGCCACCAGATTACCGAGAAACGTATGGTAGAAAATACCCAGCAACAGCGTGGACTGGACGATGAAGAACACCGTCAACAGCAACACTCTGCGGATCTGACGCATCTGGAAGTTCTTGTCGCGGACCAGCGACATCGGAAACCGTGCGTCAGAAGAACGCGCCATGACTTACCCCTGTAATGCTCGGTGCTTCGAGTGATACAGGGCGAATCGGCTCGTCAGACTCTTTCTTGACAGCGCAGAGCGCAGCGGCAGCTCTTTCGAGAGCCTTGCCCTCCCGGAGTGTGGAGGGCTTAACAGATCCGGCCAGCGCTCAGAGCACTGGCCGGTTTGCCAGGCTCAACCCTGGCGGCGGGTACGCACGGCTTCTGCCAGCTGCTCCAGCAATGGCAGGGTGTCGTCCCAGGACAGACAGGCATCGGTGACGCTCTGACCGCGCACCAATGGCTTGCTGCTGGGGTTCTGGCTACCTTCAACCAGGTTGCTCTCGATCATCACGCCCATGACGCGTTGATCTCCATCGCTGACCTGAGCACAAACGTCCCGACAGACATAACGCTGGCGGCGATGCATCTTGCGTGAGTTGGCGTGACTGCAGTCGATCATGACGCGTTCCGGCAAACCGGCCTTGGCCAGCAGTGCGCTGGCATCGTCGACACTGGCGGCATCGTAGTTGGTGTGCGACTTGCCACCGCGCAGGATCAGATGACAATCGTCATTGCCGGAGGTCTGGACGATGGCAGAGTTGCCTTCCTTGGTGACCGACAGGAAATTGTGCGCCCCGCGTGCAGCACCGATGGCATCAACGGCTATCTGCACACTGCCTGCCGTACCGTTCTTGAACCCGACCGGGCAAGACAGACCGGACGCCAGTTCGCGGTGGCCCTGACTTTCAGTCGTACGAGCACCGATGGCCCCCCAACCGACAAAATCAGCGATGTACTGCGGGCTGATGAGATCCAGGTATTCAACACCGGCAGGCAGACCCATGTCGTTGATATCGGACAGCAGGCGACGGGCAATTTCCAGACCTTCGTTGATCTGGAAGGTGTTGTCCATGGTGGGATCGTTGATCAGGCCTTTCCAGCCGACGGTAGTCCGAGGCTTCTCGAAATACACCCGCATGACGATGCACAGGTCTTCATTGAGCGACTTCTTTACCGCAGCCAGCTTCTCGGCATATTCGAGCGCGGCATCAGGATCATGAATGGAACAAGGACCGACTACCACGACCATGCGATCGTCACGCCCTTCCAGAATATCGCGCACATCATTGCGGCAACGCGTCACCGTGTCGGCAGCCACATCGCTCACCGGAACCAGTTTCAGCAGCTCCTGTGGCGCGCGCAGCTGGCGCAAGCCGGTAATACGAAGATCGTCGGTATTAGTACTCATGAAGAAATTACCACCTGGATTGAATACGGCTCTGCGACCAGCAAGGTCTCGAAACCATTGAATTGACTAGCCTGTGACCGGTTGCACCGCACTGGATATACGTTCGATTATCTCACTAATACGCGCATGCCGTATTTTCATGGAGGCCCGGTTGACGATCAGCCGCGAACTGATGTCACTGATGTGTTCCAGTGGCACCAGACCATTGGCCCGCAGTGTCGAACCGGTGTCGACGACATCGACGATCAGTTCGCTCAGACCCACCAGAGGTGCCAGCTCCATGGAGCCATACAACTTGATGATCTCCACCTGTCGCCCCTTGCTGGCAAAATGCCGGCGCGCGCACTCGGTAAACTTGGTGGCAACCCGGAAGCGCCGGTTGGAATCCAGTTCGGTATCGGGAAAGCCTGCCACCATGAGCTTGCAGCGGGCAATCTGCAGATCCAGAGGTTCGAGCACGCCCTCGGCGCCGTGCTCCATCAGCACATCCTTGCCGACAACGCCCAGATCGGCTCCACCATGCTGCACATAGGTGGGCACATCGCTGGCACGGACGATCAGGAATTCGACATCCGGCTCGGTGCTGGGCAGAATCAGTTTGCGTGATTTTTCCGGATCTTCCGATGGACGGATACCGGCGGCCTCGAACAGCGGCAGGGTCTCATCGAAGATTCGTCCCTTGGACAGGGCAATGCGCAGGCGTCTGCGGGTATCGAGTGTCATTTGTCTGGTACTCGCCGGATTTCGGCACCCAACTGGTGAAATTTCTCTTCGATGCGCTCGTAACCGCGATCGATGTGATACACGCGTCGAACCGTGGTCTCGCCATCGGCCATCAGTGCCGCCAGTATGAGGCTGGCCGATGCGCGCAGATCGGTGGCCATGACGGGTGCTCCGGTCAGACGCTCGACACCGCGAATGGTCACGGAGTTGCCATCGATGGTCATGTCGGCGCCCATGCGCTGCAGTTCATTGATATGCATGAAGCGATTTTCGAACACGGTTTCGGTGACCTTGGCGGTACCTTCCGCCAGCGCATTCAGGACACAGAACTGGGCCTGCATGTCGGTTGGAAAATCGGGATAAGGTGCAGTCGTGATGCTGACGGAGCGCGGTCGCTTGCCATGCATGTCCAGCTCTATCCAGTCTTCACCCGTGGTGATGTCAGCACCGCATTCAGTCAGCTTGTCCAGTACGGCAGTCAGAATGCCGGGCACGGTATCGCGAACACGGATCTTGCCACGCGTGACAGCGGCACCGACCAGAAAGGTACCGGTCTCGATACGATCAGGCACGACGCTGTATTCACAGCCCTGCAGCTCATCCACACCTTCTATGGTGATGGTGCTGGTGCCTGCGCCGGTGATCCTTGCGCCCATGGCAATCAGGTAATTGGCCAGATCGACGACTTCAGGCTCACGTGCAGCGTTCTCGAGTACGGTGGTACCACTGGCCAGCGTTGCCGCCATCAGCAGATTTTCGGTACCGGTGACGGTCACCATTTCGAAGGCGATACGCGCCCCTTGCAGGCGGCCGGCACGGGCCCGGATATACCCGCCATCGATGGAAATTTCTGCTCCCATGGCGCGCAATCCGTCGATATGCAGGTTGACGGGGCGCGCACCGATGGCGCAACCACCGGGCAACGACACTTCCGCCTGACCATAACGTGCTACCAGAGGGCCGAGCACCAGGATGGAGGCGCGCATGGTGCGCACCAGCTCGTAGGCTGCCGTGTAGTCATTGATGGTGGTGGGATCGACATCGACCCGCATGTTGTCACCCATGGTGATCTGACAACCCATCCGGGCGAGCAACGACATGGTCGTGGTGACATCGTTCAGATGCGGCACATTGCTCAGGCTGGAGGTACTACTCCCCAGCAGGGTCGCCGCCAGAATGGGCAACACCGCATTCTTGGCGCCGGAAATACGCACTTCACCCGACAATGGCGGGCTGCTTTCGATCAGTAATTTGTCCATCAATCTTGCCGGTGCAGGAAGGAAACTTGCCTGCACGAAGACAGGGCTGTTCAGAAGCCTGCTGACGGAAACCCGTCCGCAGACTACAGACCGGCAATTATATCAGGCCCACGTAGTCGGATTGGCCCGGAGTCGGGACAAAGGGTGTACCGATCCTGATCAATCATGACTTTTTGATTGGGCCATGCCCTGCACCTGAGGCTCTGAGCGAGCGTCAAAGTGGCTCATGGAGAGACTGAATGCCCCCTCGCAACTGGAAAGGGAGCTGGAGGCAGGCCCCGCAAGGAGCCGCGCTCGTCAACCTCAGATGAAACCTTCTACCTGGCAGACCTGGGCCAGCTGTCGGATACCACTCGGCACCTCACTGAAGGTGACTTGATGACCTTGACGACGGGCAATCGCCTTGAGTTCGATCAGCAGGGCCAGAGCGGCGCTGTTGCAGCGCCCAACCTGGGAAAAATCGATATGCAGCTGTTCATTGGAGCTGACCAGCGCGCCGAGATCGTCAAGCGCCTTGCTGGCGGTAGTGAAGTCCAGCACCCCGCTGACAACGCAGCGATCATCGGTCTGCTCTATCGAGAAGGAGTCGCTCATGACTTGGCGTTACGCTCCTTGAGCGTTGCCAGCAGACCGTCGATACCACCGCCGTCGATCTCGTTGGTAAAGGCTGTGCGGTAGCTGGTCACCAGACTGATGGCATTGACCTCGATGTCATAAATGGTCCAGCCATTCTTTTCTCGCAACTTGTAGACAACCGGCACGTCACTGCCACCGGATTGGCTGAAGGTGGACCGAACCACCGCCCGATCTTCTCTTTCTTCAGGGCGGAACGGTTCGAAAGTGATGGTCTCACCACTGTATTCGGTCAATGCACCGGTGTAGGTGTTGAGTAACAGTGTCTTGAACTCCTTGACCAGCTCAACCTGCTGCGCTGCATCGGCCCGACGCCAGAACTTGCCGACAGCCAGTTTGGTCATGGTGTCGAAATCCAGGTATGGCACGATCAGCTCGTCCACTCGGGATTGCAGGTATTCGGGGTCCGCCTTCATCTTGTCGCCGTCGTTCTTCAGCACATCCAGCATCGCTGTGATGGCGTCGACAACCATGGTCTGCGCGGGGTGCTCGGCAGCCTGAATGGTGCCACTGGCAACTGTCAGTGCGATAGCTGCCAGAAATACCCTGATTTGTTTGATCATGCCTTGCTTTTTCCTGTGTCTGTGTAGCGGTGGTGCTGGCCGGTCTTGAGTCCGGATTGTGCTGTAACCCCGGGGATCAGGACCTCAGTGCCTAGCTTCCTCCAGAACGACTGAACAGTACCTGACCAATAAGCCTTTCCAGCACGATTGCAGATTGCGTGAGTGTAATCTCGTCCGAACTCTGCAGCATGTCTATCTCTGCACCGGGATCCAGGCCGATGTACTGCTCACCCAACAAGCCTGCGGTATAGATACTGGCGGTCGTATCGGTCGGAAAAGTGTCACTGAACGCCTCGTCGATGGTCAGAGTCACACTGGCCTCAAAGGTTTCAGGGTCATAGCTGATTGCACTCACTTCGCCGACCTTTACACCACTGGCGGCCACCGAGGCCCGAGGCTTTAGCCCGCCGACGTTTTCAAACTTGGCAACCAGGGTGTAGCCCGCGCTGCTTGTCAGGCTGGTCAGGTTACTCACTTTCATGGCCAGTATGAACATGGCGCCAAAGAACAGGAGCATGAACACTCCGACCAGTACATCGATTGCACGTGAATTCATTGAAGATCTCTTGAAATTTGACTAGAACATGACCGCTGTGAGCAGGAAGTCCAGGCCCAGAATGGCCAGGGACGAATAAACCACCGTACGGGTGGTGGCACTACTCACACCTTCTGACGTGGGGATGCAGTCCGCCCCTTCGAAGATGGCAATCCAGGAAACGACGAAACCGAACACCAGGCCCTTGATCAGACCGTTGCCGACATCGCTGTAGAAGCTCGTGGCATTCTGCATCTGTGACCAGTAGGCGCTCGCATCGACACCGAGAACGTCGACACCGATCAGATGGCCACCGATGACGCCAATGGCGCTGAACATGGCCGCCAGCATGGGCAGAGCCAGAAAACCTGCCAGAAAGCGCGGAGCAAAGACGCGTTTGTAAGGATCAACCGCCATCATTTCCAGCCCCGACAACTGTTCGGTGGCTTTCATGAGACCGATTTCAGCGGTCATGGCCGAACCGGCCCGACCGGCAAACAGCAGGCCTGTTACCACTGGCCCCAGTTCCCGCACCAGTGTCAGCGCCACCAGAGTACCAACGCGGTTCTCCTGACCGAAATCGATCAGCGTGTTGTAGGCCTGCAGCGCCAGCACCATGCCCACGAACAGGCCGGAGACCAGCACGATGGACAGGGTCATGACACCGGAGGCATAAAGCTGCTTGACCAGCAAGGACGGCCGCGAGACCAGGGAGCCCAGCGCGCCAAGCATATGCAGCAGAAACAGGGTGGCACGTCCGAGACGCTCCACCATGTCTATCCAGGTGCGTCCGAAGCGTTGCAGAAAATCGATCATCGGGATACCTCGGCTCGCGAATTGCCGTTCTCTGTTCCCATCAGATCTTCTTCATAGTCGGGTGCACTCACCTGAAACGGCACAGGGCCATCAGGTTGTCCGTGCAGAAACTGTTGCACCCAGGCCGAATCGGACGACTCCAGCTGCTCCGGTGAGCCGGCCTCGACCACGACGCCTTCAGAGATGATGACAGCGTAGTCCGAGATGGACAGCGCCTCTTTCAGGTCATGAGACACCATCAGACTGGTCAATCCCAGGGCCTCGTTGACCGTCTTGATCAATTCCAGCAAAACTCCCATGGAGATGGGGTCCTGCCCGGTAAAGGGTTCGTCATACATGATCATCATGGGATCGAACACCAGCGCTCTGGCCAGGGCCGCTCGTCTTGCCATGCCCCCCGAGAGCTCCGAAGGTGAAAGATCCCGCGCACCGCGCAGGCCCACGGCATGCAGCCGCATCAGTACCAGATGGGAAATCAGCGATTCCGGCAGATCAGTATGCTCGCGCAGTGGATAGGCAACATTCTCGAAGACACTCAGATCCGTCAACAGGGCGCCAGACTGGAACAGCATGCCCATGCGCTTGCGCAGTTCGTACAGCTCGGCGCGGCGCAGCTTGCCCACCTGCAGTCCGTCAACATGAATACTGCCCTGCGAAGCTTTCAGCTGACCACCGATCATCTTCAGCAGGGTCGTCTTGCCGGTACCACTGGGACCGATGATGGTGGTGACCTTGCCCCGCGGAATATCGATATTCAGACCACTGAAGATCGGCTTGCTACCTCGGGAAAAGTGCAAGTCGCGGATCTGCACCAGCGTGGTTCCATCATCAGACATCTTATCGGGGGAACTCATGGGGAATCAGATCGGTCGGATTGTAACAGTTTGCTTGTCATCTTCAGGTCTGCTTCTTGAATTGCAAGATTGGCCAAACAGTTAGTTCTCAGAGCTCTGACCGGGCCGCTTTTCGGTCGTTCACTCAGCGTCGGCTACAATACTCGTAGAAACGACCCTTCTCATCACCAACACCCTGACGCATCAGCAATGCCGACAATTTCTCGCCTTCTTGTCACCCTTCTGGCCATGCTGAGCCTCGCCGGGTGTGCCAGCAATCCACCTACCGGCCCGGTGTACGACCCGTATGAAGATGTCAATCGCAAGGTGTACCGCTTCAATACGGCCCTCGATGACGCCATACTCAAACCACTGGCCAAGGGTTACCGCTATGTACTGCCTGACATCGTTGAAGTGGGTATCGGCAACTTCTTCAGTAATCTGGATGATGTAACGGTCATTGCCAACGATCTGCTGCAAGGCAAGTTCCGCCAGGCAGGCAGCGATACCGGTCGATTTCTGTACAACTCCACCGCCGGCATACTGGGCATCATGGATTTCAGCACGCGCGCCGGCATGGTCAAACACGATGAATCCTTCGGTCAGACCTTTGGCGTCTGGGGCATGGGTGAAGGCCCGTTCCTGATGTTGCCCCTGCTCGGCCCCAACAATGGCCGCTCCACCACCGGTATCGGCGTCGAGTACTTCACGACCAATGTGCAGCGTTACGCCATAGATGACAATGCAACAAGCTACAGCCTGACAGCACTCGAAATCGTGGCTCTGCGGGCGCGACTGCTGTCAGCCGGCAATCTGCTCAATGCTGCCGCACTGGACCCTTACCTGCTGCTGCGTGACTTCTGGGTCCAGCAACACCGCACCGCCACCTGGGACGGCAAACGCGAAGTGCGTATCGGCACCGCCGACAGCGACTACGATGATCTGGACGAGCTTGACGAACTGGATCAGCTCGACGCTCTGGATGAACTGGACGAACTCGATGAGCTGGACCGGCTTGATGAAATGGACGAGCTTGACGAGCTGGATCGGCTTGATGCTCTGGACAAGGCTGATGAACTGGACGAGCTCGATGAGCTGGACCGGCTCGATGCACTGGACAAGGCGAATGAACCGGACGAGCTCGATGAGCTGGATCGGCTCGATGCCCTCGACAAGGCGAATGACGCCCCCTCAGCCGATTCATCAGCTGACTGAGCCATGGCCGCACAAGACTCAACGCCAGAGCTGCTTCCCGATCCGGCCTCACTGCTCAATCTCGGCCGCTCTGTCATTCGTATCGAAGCGGATGCCGTGGCGCAGCTTGAAGAGCGGCTGGATGACAGCTTTGTACAAGCCTGTCAGTTACTGTTGGCCTGCCAGGGACGGATCGTGGTCTGCGGCATCGGCAAATCCGGGCATATAGGCGCCAAACTGGCTGCCACCTTCGCCAGCACCGGCAGCCCGGCTTTCTTCGTACATGCTGCTGAAGCCAGCCATGGTGATCTGGGCATGTTGCGCCACGATGACGTGGTCGTGGCCTTGTCCTATTCCGGCAGTTCAACCGAACTGCTGGCACTGATCCCCGGTATCCGGCAGATGGGAGTACCGCTGATCAGCCTCTGCGGTGAACCGGAGTCCCCGCTGGCCAAGGCATCCACAGTCATTCTCAATACCCGAGTCGAACGCGAAGCCTGCCCTCTGGGCCTCGCCCCAACGGCCAGCACGACGGCTGCGCTGGCCTTCGGCGACGCGCTGGCCATTGCCCTGCTGGGAGAACGCGGCTTCACAGAGCAGGATTTCGCACGTTCTCATCCGGGTGGGCGGCTGGGCAGGCGCCTGCTGCTGCGCGTCAGCGATGTCATGGTGCAGGGTGAAAGCAGTCCGCGAATCATGGACAGCGCCACCCTGATGACGGCATTGATGGAAATCAGCTCCAAGGGCCTGGGCATGGTGACGGTCATCAACGAACACGATGAGCTGATCGGCATCTTCACCGATGGAGATCTGCGACGGGCGCTCGAGCGCGGCGTGGATATTCGCAGTGTGAACATCGGCACCGTCATGACCACAGACCCCGCCACCATCACCAGTGATGCGCTGGCCGTGGATGCGGTCGCTCTCATGCAGAAACTGCGTATCACCTCCCTGCCTGTCGTCAATGACCGGCAGCTGCAAGGTGTCGTGACCATGCATGCCCTGTTGGTTGCCGGAGTAGTCTGACACCGATGCTTGCAAGACTGCTGTCACGTTACTGGCTGCTGCTGCCACTACTGATTCTCGTGGTGGTGGTGGTCGATCGCGTCGAAGAGCCTGAGGCCTTTATCCTCGAGGAGACGCTCGACATGCGCGAGACTCGATCGGACTATTACATGTCCGAGTTCCAGTCGCGCAAGTTCGACAGCCGCGGCCAGATCGAATACACGGTGAAAGGCGACACCCTGGCGCACTACCCGCACAATGATCGCTCCGAGATCACTGCACCTCGGGTGGAACTGCATCGGGAAGGCGCGCAATGGCAGATCGAATCGAACAGCGGCCTGTTCGACACCAACCCTGATCTGTTTACCCTGCTGGGCAATGTCGTCGTCAAACGACAGGCGCAGGCGTCAGATCCGCTGACCATTCGAACCAGCTCGCTGACCGTAGCCACTGAATCCAATGAAGTGAGCACCGACGCCAGAATCGAAATCAGCGCCCCTACATGGCAACTGCAGGCCACCGGCCTGAAATCCGCCATTGATCAGGGTAAGCTCATCCTGCTTTCCGACGTGATCGGACGCTACGAGGTACCGGGCCTGTGAACACTGACAAACAATTCGACAAGGATCGCCAGGCTGGATGCAGCTGGCGGCAGGTACTGGCTGTGGGAGCGGTGCTCGGCATGCTGTGGCAACCCGCCCTGGCCCGCGAGTCCGATCTCGATCAACCCATCGATGTGCGCGCCGACAAGTCGGAATTCGATGAGAAGGCTGGCACACAGACACTCACCGGCAATGTCGAGATCAGTCAGGGCACCATGCGCATTGCTGCCGACAGAATCGCCATTGAACTGAAGAACAATGCGCTCAGCTCGATCACCGGCACCGGCTCACCGATTCGCTTCGAACAGCAGAACGAAGCTGGCGAACTGATGAGTGGTGAGGCGCAGAAGATCATCTACGATGCGCTGGCAGGCACGCTGATTCTCGAAGGTACTGCCACGCTGAGCCAGCCTCGCCAGGAGCTGGTCAGTGAACGCATTACCTTCAACGCGCGAACCCAGAAAGTCAGTGCCGAAGGCGGGCCGCGGGAAGGCCGCGTCAGCATCCAGATTCAACCACCCACAGGCGCCGATCAGTGACCTTGCAAGACGATTCCCACGAGGCTCCAGTCACCCGTACACTCGCAGCCATCGACCTGCACAAGGCCTACAAGAAACGTCGCATTCTCGAAGGTGTGTCGCTGTCCGTGAACAGTGGTGACGTGGTTGGCCTGCTGGGCCCCAACGGTGCCGGCAAGACCACCTGCTTCTACATGGTGGTGGGTCTGGTCAAACCCGACCAGGGGCAGATCATGCTCGATGGCGAGGATATCACCCGCTATCCGATGCATGCCCGGGCACGCAAGGGCGTCGGCTATCTGCCACAGGAAGCTTCCGTGTTTCGCCAGCTGACCGTGTCACAGAACATCATGGCCATCCTGGAAACACGACCGGAGCTCGATCGTGATACTCGCCACGACCGGCTGGAGGCACTGCTGGAAGAACTGCAGATCTCGCATATCAGAGACAGCCTCGGCATCAGCCTGTCCGGTGGCGAAAGACGCCGCGTCGAAATCGCCCGGGCCCTGTCTGCAGACCCCGGTTTCATCCTGCTGGATGAACCGTTTGCCGGCGTCGACCCCATCTCCATACTCGACATCCAGCGCATCATCACCCACCTGAAGGAACGCAACATCGGTGTGCTGATCACCGACCACAATGTGCGTGAAACACTTGGCATCTGCGACCGTGCCTACATTCTCAGCCATGGCAAATTGATAGCCGAAGGCACACCGGAAACCGTACTCGCCAACAAGGAAGTGCGCACCGTCTATCTGGGCGACAACTTCCGTATCTGAGCGCGATTGGTTTCACAACACGAAGCCAGCCACGATGGACCAGACCACCCAACACATCAGTTGGGATACTGCGCCGCCGCTATCTCTCTGTAATAACAAAGAAATACGTCTTGGAAATGAAACATTACCGATTTGTCACTTAAGTTTTCCCAGCCATAATAATAGTCGGCGAGAAAATTGCGTTAATTGCTATCCAGCTGGTAGTTTTTCACTACAGACACCTTTTTACCGGACACGTATTCGATGAAACAGTCACTGCAAATAAAGATGGGCCAATCCCTGGCCATGACTCCTCAATTGCAGCAGGCAATCAAACTGTTACAGCTGTCCACTCTCGAACTGCAGACAGAAATCCAGACGGCTCTGGAAAGCAACCCCATGCTGGAAATGCAGGACGACGAGGGCTCGGAGCCGCGTGAAGCGGATCTGGCCAATGAGTCGCGCGAGACACGCGAAGCCAACCGGGAAGCGGAAACCGCAGCTGCTGAACAGAAGCAGGCCGCCGGCGAAACCGAACTCGTCGGCGAGAGCATGCAGGACGCCTCCAACGACGTACTGCCCGAAGATCTTCCCGTGGATAGCGCCTGGGACGATATCTACGATTCAGCGGTGCCCTCCAGCAGCGGCACCTCTGGCAGCGATGGAGAATCGCGCGACTTCACCGAGTTTCACAACGCTGGCGTGGCCAGCATTCAGGATCACCTGAACGAACAGATACGCTTTGCTCCCCTGTCCGAACGTGATCAGGAAATCGCCGAGACCATCATCGATGCGGTCGATAACAACGGTTATCTGATCGACGATGTCGATGTGCTGCTGGACGGCCTGAACCGCGATATCACCGACGTCGACCAGATGTATGTCCTGGATGAATTCGAGACCGTACTGCACCTGGTGCAGCATCTGGATCCACCTGGCTGTGCGGCTCGCGATGCCAGTGAATGCATGGGAATCCAGCTCAGCCAGCTGCCTGAATCCGAACTGCTGACCCTTGCCATGGGCATCGTCAAGGATCACCTGGATCTGCTGGCTGCGCACGATTTCGCACGTCTGCGACGCCTGTTCAAGGTCAACGAAGAAGTATTGCAGGAGGCCATCGCTCTGATCCGCAGCCTCAACCCTCGCCCGGGCCGCCAACTGGTCAACGATCATGACCAGTACATCGTACCGGACGTGTTCGTGAAGAAGGTCAAGGGTGTCTGGCGGGTGGAACTGAACCCGGATATCGCGCCGAAGCTGGGCATCAATGCCCTGTATGCCGGCATGGTCAAGCGCGCGGACAAGAGTGACGATAACAACTTCATGCGCAACCACCTGCAGGAGGCTCGCTGGTTCATCAAGAGCCTGCAGAGCCGCAACGAAACCCTGTTACGCGTCGCCACTGCCATCGTCGAGCGCCAGCGCAGCTTTCTCGAGTATGGAGACGAGGCCATGAAGCCACTGGTGCTGCGCGACATTGCCGAACAACTGAGCCTTCACGAGTCCACGATCTCTCGTGTCACGACACATAAGTACATTCACACACCGCGTGGCATATTCGAATTCAAATACTTCTTCTCCAGCCATGTATCCACGGCCAATGGCGGTGAGTGTTCGGCTACCGCCATTCGCGCCATGATCAAGAAATTCATCGCGGCGGAGGACTGTACCAAGCCACTTTCCGACAGCAAGATAGCCAGTACGTTAGTCGAAGAAGGAATACAGGTTGCACGACGCACCGTTGCCAAGTATCGTGAATCCATGGCCATTCCGCCATCGAACGAGCGCAAGCGATTGAACTGAAAGGTTTTATGTACAAAAAGCACACCCTGACATGGCTTTTCTTCGACATCACTGATTTATCAGTGCCGAAGCACGATCAGGCCTTGGGTATGCCCCCTATCGTCCATAGTTCCAATACAGGGCGCGAACAGTGTCCTTACCTACCGCGAGGTCCTTCGCGGAACCTCGCATTTCATAGTTGAACCTTATGTTGAACATCAGGAGATGCCCATGAACTTAACCGTAACCGGTCACCACGTCGACGTTACCAGCTCGATGCGAAATTATGTGACTGACAAGATGGAACGCCTCCAGAGACACTCCGACAACGTTTTCGGGGTCCACGTGATTCTTACCGTGGAAGAAAAATTACGCCAGAAGGCCGAGGCAACCATCCAGGTTTCCGGTACGAAGCTGTACGCAGATACCACGGAGTCCGATATGTACGCCGCCATTGATCTGCTGACAGACAAACTGGATCGACAACTGATCCGGCACAAGGAAAAGCTCAAGGCACACCGCCGCACCACCAGCGACCCTGTTCCCGAATAGCAGCCCGACACTTTTAATCCTAACTGTGAGAGCGCACAATAGCGCTTTCGCAGCCCTCGAAGACTCTGTCCGATACTCTCGGCAGGGTCTTTGAGCTTTAAAAGTGTGGCCAAAACTTCTACACCCCATGGATTTATCCGATCTGCTCGATCCCGAGCGCATACGCTGTCATTGCAGCATCCAGAGCAAGAAACGCACATTGCAGACGCTGGCCGAACTGCTGGGTGAGTCGCTCCGGGCAAGAAATGCCTCCGATGACGGCACTGACGACGACGCTGAGAGCGTTGACGAGAAAACCAGCTCCCGCAAGGTCAGGATGTCGCGCAAGCAGAGCGAGAAGGCTGATGAATCAGCAGATACCCTCAGCGACATGCAGATACTGGATGCACTCATCAGCCGTGAACGACTGGGCAGTACCGGTCTGGGACACGGTGTCGGCCTGCCGCACAGCCGCCTGGCCAGTATCGAAGAACCCATTGCCGCTTTCGTGACGCTGGAAAAAGGCGTCGATTACGAATCCGTCGACGGGCAGCCCGTGGACCTCGTCCTCGGATTGCTGGTACCGGAAGACTGCAATGATGAACACCTGAAGATTCTGGCGCAGCTGGCACGCCGCTTCAGCGACGGTGATCTGCGCAACTCCCTGCGCAGCTTTGAAGACCCGGACACTCTTTACGAACATCTGGCCTCCCTGCAACCCGTCGCAAACTGATGTCTTATCGACAACTGACCGTTGGCGAAGCGGTTCAGGCCCTGAGCAAGGACCTGGATCTGAGCTGGACGGCCGGGCATTCGGCCTATTCGCGCATGCTGACGCGCGACGCCGGCCCTGTTGACAGGCCTCGCCTGCTCGGTCCGCTCAACTTCAACAGTCCCAACCGCATCCAGTTGCTCGGCGCGGCCGAAGTTCGACTGTTCAGTGAGGCCTCCGTGCTCGATGCCAGCCGCTTCGAGTATTCCCTGCCCAACACCTGCGACATGATCGTGGTGTCCACCTCACTACAGGCACCTGAAAGCATCATCGAACTGGCCGAACGCGAAGGCATTGCCCTGCTCACCTCTGCGGCCGATTACAGCCAGCTGCACAGTCGCATGCGTTTTCTGCTGACCCAGTTGCTGGCCGAGCGCGAGATCATTCACGGCGTGATGATGGATGTACACGGCACCGGTGTTCTGATCACCGGCGATGCCAGTGTCGGCAAGAGCGAACTGGCATTGGAGCTGATCAGCCGTGGTCACATTCTGGTGGCCGATGATGCCCCGGAATTCACGCGTATCGCGCCCGGTACACTCGAATGTCAATGCCCGCCTCTGCTGCAGGACTTCCTGGAAGTCCGAGGCCTCGGTGTTCTCAACATCGCCCTGATGTATGGCGATGCGCACACGCGCTCACGCAAGATATTGCGTTGCATCGTGCACCTGAAGCCGGTCAGCGGTGAGGATTTCAACAAGGACCTGGCCGCCATTGCCGGCGACCGCATCAGTGAGCCGTCCGGCACCCGTGTGGTGCTGGGGGTCAAGGTACCCAAACGCACGATTCCGGTCGCACCCGGACGCAACATGGCCGTACTGGTCGAAGCTGCAGTCCGCGATCAGATCCTGCGAGCTGGCGGTTACAGTGCTTCCAGAGACCTGGTCAACAAACAGGAACGAGCGCTGGCGATCGCCGCCCATCAGAGCAAGCGCCGTCCCAGCCCACGCCCCAAATCGGGCACCGACATCAATACAGATACGGAGAATTGAAAGCCATGACACGCCTGACCATCGTCACGGGGCTGTCAGGATCGGGCAAGAGTGTGGCTCTGCACACCCTGGAAGACGAAGGCTTCTTCTGCATCGATAACCTGCCCTCCTACCTGCTGTCCGAATTCATCGACAAGCTGCTGGCCAGCGGCTCGGAGCTCTATGCCAAGCTGGCCATCGGCATCGACATGCGCAGTGAACGCGCCTCGGCGGACAACCTGCTGAAGCTGCTGACCGAACTGCGCGCCCGCAAGGATACGCAGGTAGAGGTTCTGTTCCTGGATACCGATCGCACGCGCCTGGTAACCCGATTCTCCGAAACCCGTCGCAAGCACCCGCTCAGCAGTCAGGATCTGCCGCTGATCAGCGCCATTGACGAAGAGGCTCGACTGCTCGACCCGGTCAAGGCCGATGCCGAACTGGTGGTGGACACCTCGGCGCTGAACCTGCATGAGCTGCGCGATATCATCCGCACCTATGTTCTGGGCAAGACTCAGGTGGGGCTGGCACTGATCTTCCAGTCCTTCGGCTTCAAGCACGGCACACCAGCGAGCACCGACTTCATGTTTGACGTACGCTGTCTGCCCAACCCGCACTGGGAGCCGGATCTACGACGATTTACCGGGCGGGAAAAGCCGATCATCCAGTTTCTGCAAGAACAACCGGATGTTGAGGCCATGTTCGAGCACATTCGGGATTTTCTGCAACGCTGGCTACCGCTGTTCGAAGCAGAAAATCGCGCCTATCTGACAGTCTCGGTCGGTTGTACCGGCGGCCGCCATCGTTCGGTCTATCTGATAGACCGGCTGGCCGATCACTTTGCCGAGGCACGCGACAATGTCTCCAGACGACATCGGGAACTATGATTCAGCAAGAACTCGAGATCATCAATAAGCTGGGTCTGCACGCTCGCGCGGCGGCCAAGCTTGTCAAACTCTCTTCATCCTTTTCTGCCAGTATCGATATCGAAAAGGACGGTCAGCGCGTCAACAGCAAGAGCATCATGGGCGTCATGATGCTGGCAGCCAGCATGGGCTCGAAAGTCACCGTTTCCGCCGATGGCGAAGACGAGGAAGACGCTCTGGCCGCCGTAGTCGACCTGATCAACCGTCGTTTCGACGAAGAGGAGTAGCCATGAGTCTGATGTTCAGCGGCATTGGCGTCTCCCGCGGTATCGCCATCGGCAACGCCTATCTGCTGCGACGCAATCAGATCGATGTCACTTCTCGCACGCTGCTCAAGGCGAGCATTCCTGCCGAGGTACGCCGTTTCAAACGAGCCGTCAAGGTCGCCCGTGCGCAACTGCTCACGGCCCGTGACAACATCCCCAAGGATGCGCCCAGCGACGTCAGCTCGTTCATCGAAACCCACATACTGATGCTTGACGACGCGGTGCTGTCGCAGCGCCCCGTGGAGATCATCAGAGCCGAAATGATCAATGCCGAAGCCGCTCTGCAGCAGCAGCGCGAAGAGCTGATCAAGGCATTCGGTTCCATGGACGACAGTTATCTGGCGACACGCATAGACGACGTCAACCATGTCATCGATTCGGTGCTGCGTGCACTGGATGACGGCGGCGAGAACGTCATTGCGTCCGAACAATGGAAAGGTCAGATCATCGTCGCCGATGACCTGACGCCTGCTGACACCGTCAGCATGCAGCATCACGGTGTAGCCGGTTTTGTCACCGAAACCGGTGGGCAGTTGTCACACACCGCCATTCTGGCCCGAAGTCTGGGCATTCCCGCCATTGTCGGGGTCAGCAATATCCGCCGCTATATCAAGCCTGGCGAACCGATCACGCTGGATGGTCGCCTGGGCATGGTGCTGGCCGAACCCACCGAGGAGATGCTGAGCGACTTCAGACGCCAGCAGAAGGAAACCCGGCTGCGTCAGCGAGAGCTGGCCAAGCTCATCGATACCGAAGCGGTAACCACCGATGGCGTCAAGCTCAAGCTGATGGCCAATATCGAGATCGAAGAAGACCTGAAGGCATTGAAGCGGGTCAGCGCCAAGGGCGTCGGGCTCTACCGTACCGAGTTTCTGTACATGAACCGCGAGACGGTGCCAACCGAGCAAGAGCACTTCAAGGTCTACATCAAGGTACTGCGCGCTCTGAAAGGGGAGCCTCTGACCATCCGTACTGCCGATCTGGGTGCAGACAAACAGGTCGATGGCCAGCTGGCAAGCCGTACTCGACCGCAGGCCCACAACCCGGCCATGGGCTTGCGCGGCATTCGCCTCTGCCTGAGCGACACATCGCTGTTCCTGCCGCAGCTGCGTGCCATTCTCCGAGCCTCGGCCCGTGGCCCGATTCACATGCTGATACCGATGCTGACCAATGTGGCAGAAGTTGCCCAGTGCCTGGAGCTGGTCAAGCAGGTCAAGCAGTCACTGCGTGAAGAGAACATCGAGTTCGACGAGAACATGCCGGTCGGCGGCATGATCGAGGTACCGGCAGCGGCCATTGCGGCCGAACAGTTTGCCCAGCAACTGGACTTTCTGTCGATCGGCACCAACGATCTGATCCAGTACACCCTGGCCATAGACCGGATCGACGACCAGGTGGATTACCTGTACGACCCCATGCATCCGGCGGTCCTGACACTGATCAAGAACACCATCGACGCAGGTCAGAAGGCAGGTATTCCGGTGGCCATGTGTGGCGAGATGGCAGGTGATGCTCGCTATGTCAGACTCCTGCTCGGGCTCGGCCTGACCGAATTCAGCATGCCACCAAACCTGATTCTGGAAACCAAGAAGAATCTCATCACCTGTCGCCGGGCAACCCTGAAGAAGCAGGCCAATACCCTGCTGGCCGCTCAGAGCAGTGAAGAGCGACAATCACTGCTGGACAAGATGAACGCCTCTGCCCCAAGCACCTGAGCATGAAGTATTCTTGAGCTCTTGACAATTTACGAGCCCCGCCGGGCAGAGACCGCTACTGATGGAACCTGAAGTCGAGCAGCAGAAGCAGTCCAGCACCCTGGCTGAAAATATCAGCGAAGGTTCGGTGTCAGCCGCGCGCAAGATCATGCTGGCCATGCATCCGGCCGAGATTGCCGATGCACTGGAGTCATTGCCACCGGTACGCCGCCGCCTGTTGTGGGATGTCATTGATCCCGAGCTGGAAGGCGAGATCCTCATGGAAGTGGGCGACGAGGTTCGAGAGAGCCTGGTTCGCGACATGGACATGGACGAGCTGGTGGCCGCCACCGAGCAGCTCGATCTTGATGACCTGGCCGACTTTGTCCAGTCACTGCCCGAGCAGCTCACCTCCGAAATGCTGGCAGGCATGGGACGTCAGGATCGTGAGCGCCTGGATCAGGTACTGGCCTATCCGGAGGACAGCGCCGGCGGTCTGATGAATCTGGATGTGATCACGGTACGCGGCGATGTCACCCTGGATGTGGTGCTGCGCTATCTGCGTCGTCGCGGCTCCATGCCCCGCCAGACAGACAGACTCTGGGTGACCGACCGCTATGGTCGTTATCTGGGTGAGCTTTCACTGCGACTGCTGTTGACCAACAGCAGCGACACCCTGGTCAGCGATATTTCACTGCGCAAGATCGAGCCCCTGCACGTGCTGACGACGCAGCGTGAAGTCGCCCGAGTGTTCGAGGATTTCGACCTCGTGTCTGCACCGGTCGTGGATGACAACAACCGCCTCATCGGTCGTGTCACCATCGATGACGTGGTGGATGTCATCCGTGAGGAGGCCGAACAGACCGTACTGAGCATGGCGGGCCTGAATCAGGAAGATGATATCTTTGCGCCGATCTTTCGCAGCACCCGCAAGCGTGCGCTGTGGCTGGGCGTGAATCTGCTGACTGCCCTGCTGGCCTCCTGGGTCATCGCCCAGTTCGAAGGCACGCTGGAACGCATCGTCACGCTTGCAGTATTGATGAGTGTCGTGCCGAGCATGGGCGGTATTGCCGGCAGCCAGACTCTGACGCTGGTCATTCGCGGACAGGCGCTCAATCAGATCAACAAGAACAATCTGCGTGACCTGCTGACGCGCGAGGTGGCCATCGGCCTGATCAACGGCGTGTTGTGGGCACTGATCATCGCCGCCCTGGTCTGGCTGTGGTTCGGCGACCCTCAGATAGGCATGATCATCGGCGCCGCTCTTATCGTGAACCTGGTGACCGCAGCCTATGCCGGCGCCATGCTGCCAATGCTGATGCGCCGGCTCGGCATCGATCCGGCGCTTGCTGGCGGTGTTGCGCTGACCACGGTGACGGATGTGGTCGGTCTGGTGGCCTTCCTGGGCCTGGCCACGCTGATACTCTGAATCAGGGCTTCGTGAAGTCGGTTACGAGCTGCTTCACGAGCCCTTGATTCGGCAGATATCATGACGCCAGACAACCTCTGGACGGCTCTCGGACGGTAAGGCCGACTCAGAACTGCTCGTCTGCCAGGGCCATGGTGGCCTCGGAGCCGCTCAGCACCGCATACAGATGAGCCTCGCAACGCGGTGAAATCTGTTCGGCATAGAAGCGTGCCGTGATGATCTTCGCCTGCAGAAAATCGCTATCGCCCTCACCGGCAGCCAGTTGCCGGCTGGCAATCAGCGCGCCACGTGCTATCTGCCAGGTACCCAGTGCCGTGCCGGTGAGCATCATCAGATTGACAGCCACCGCACCGGCGACCTCAGGATCCTTCGGGCCCTGCTTCACCAGCCATTCGACAGCCGTGTCCAGCGCATCGATTGACGCCTTCAGCGCGGGGGCCAGTGCTGCCGGAAGCTCGGACTGCGATTGCACCTCTTCAAGCGTTGCGCGCATATCCACGATCAGTGCGCGTGCCGCCTCGCCGCCATCGCGAAGCACCTTGCGACCGGCCAGATCCATGGCCTGGATACCGGTAGTGCCCTCGTAGATGGTGGTAATGCGCGCATCCCGGAAGTGCTGGGCGGCGCCCGTTTCTTCGACATAGCCCATGCCGCCGTGGATCTGCACACCCAGAGAGGTGATCTCCTGGGCAATCTCCGTACACCAGCCTTTCACCACCGGTGTCAGCAGATCGACCCGGGCCTGATGCCGGGCACAAACAGCAGGATCATCCGAGGCATGCGCCAGGTCCATATGGGCCGCAGTCACATAGGCCACGCTGCGCATGGCTTCCACATAGGCTCGCATCTGCATCAGCATGCGTCGCACATCCGGGTGACGAATGATGGCCACTCGACCCTCTTCACCGGGAGCACCACCCTGTACACGATCACGGGCATAGCCCCTTGCCTGTTGATAGGCTCTGTCCGCGATGGCCAGACCCTGCAGACCGACCGTGAGTCGTGCATGGTTCATCATCGTGAACATGCAAGCCAGTCCCTTG
>CBDUIJ010000047.1:0-25053 GCA_965367215.1 uncultured Granulosicoccus sp. | reverse complement strand
CTTTGTGCGCGTTGTAATAACTGTGTAGACCATTTGCGAGATCACGCAAGTATCCCATGAGTTGATGTGGTTCATGCGCCAGAGCCGCCCGCTGGATCAATTCGGGGTAGCTTGCCAGCAGAGTCATGAGGTTGGTTTCGGCAGTTTCACCCAGTCGGGACAATGCAGCCAGGCCGGTTTCCTGGTCGAAAGTCAGCTCTCGCTGATCCAGCTGCCGCATGACGCTGCAGATGCGTGCATGGGCATATTGCACATGATAGACAGGGTTATCGCTCGATTGCGACCTGGCCAGATCGAGGTCGAAGACGAGGTGCTGTGAGTACTTGCGCATGACAAGGAAGAATCGTGCAGCGTCCTCGCCAACTTCATCGCACAGCTCACGGATAGTGACGAACGATCCGGAGCCTGTGGGCATCGGTAACCGCTCACCACCACGAAACAGTATCGCGGACTGGGTGAGCAGAAATTCGAGTTTTTCACGCGAATGGCCCAGAGCCTCACAGGCGGCAACTCTGGAAGCCGCGTAACCGTGATGATCGGACCCGAAGACATGGAGCATCTTGTCGAAGCCGCGTTCGAGCTTGTTGTCGATGTAGGCAATATCGGATGCAAAACAGGTGCTCTGCCCGTTGGCCCGAACCACCGGACGATCCTTGGCGTCACCAAAACTGGTTGAACGAAACCAGCGCACCCTCTCCTTTTCGTACAGATGGCCCGACGCTTCCAGCTTGTCCAGCACGCGCTGAACGTCATGGCTCAGGCTGCGTTCGCTGAACCAGTTGTCGTAGTGAACACCAAACTCTCCCAGATCCTGCTTGATGTCATCAACAATGGAATGCAGGGCATGATCGAATATCAGCCGGTAGTCATCGTCGCCCAACAGTGCCTTCGCGCGCAGAATCAGTGCATCGATGTGCTCTTCCCTGTCGCCACCGGCCGGCTCATCTGCGTCGATATCGGCAAACACGGTAGCTGCAGCATGACGAAAGCGCTCTCCCTGCTCGTCCAGCAATGCCTGACTGATGGTCAGTATGTAGTCACCCTCGTAAGCACCGGAGGGAAAATCGATACTCTCACCGGCCAGAACCAGGTATCGCAGCCACACACTGGTGGCCAGAATATCCATTTGCCGGCCTGCGTCGTTGACGTAGTACTCGCGCTGCACCTCGAAGCCGACGGCATCCATCAGATTGGCAATGGTGGCACCCAATGCCGCGCCGCGGCCATGACCCACATGCAGAGGTCCGGTCGGATTGGCCGATACGAATTCCACCTGAACCCGCTGCCCCGCACCCAGCTGACTGCGACCGAATTGCTCACCCTGCGACAGAACCGCCTTCACCACGGCCGACAGTGCATCATCCGCCTGAAAGAAATTGATGAAACCCGGACCTGCAATAACCACATCGCGAAGGGCATCTGACGGTGGCAATGCCTCGATCAGCGCCTGCGCAATATCACGCGGTGTACGAGCGGCAGGCTTGGCCAGCATCATGGCCAGATTGGACGCGAAATCGCCGTGACTGGCATCACGTGTGCGCGTCACGACAATAGACGGGTGGATGTCCGCGGGAACCGTACCATCGGCCTGCAGCACTGCCAGTGCCTCGGCCAGATCTTGTTCGATTCGGTGTTTCACGTTGGGGCGTCACACAGATTCCCGGCAGTCGAGTCTAGCACCCACGCCGAAAGACTCCGAGTTGCCCAGAGTGAGAATGCAGACTCAGAACAGATCAACCGGATCCACGTCAATGGACCAGCGACATTTACGTGCCCCCGGTAACTGATCGATCAGCGTGCACAGACGTGCAAGGCTGTCGTTGAGTATCGAGCGTCGATCCGACTGCAGCAGCAACTGCGCACGGAATCGTCCACCCAGGCGCTCCATGGGTGCCGGAGCTGGCCCCATGACATCCAGACGTCCGCTTTTACCCGCAATCAGGGCCTCCGCCACCTGTTGCAGAAAGGCGTGCGCTTCCTGCCCGTTACTGGCTTCGGCACGTACCAGCGCCATGAAAGAGAATGGCGGCAGATCTGCCAGTTGCCGATCCGCCATGGCAATGTCGGCAAAGGCGCCGTAGCCTTCCTTGACCAGGGTCTGCAACATCGGGTTATCCGGATTGCGTGTCTGGATCAGTACCGTCCCCTGCCGGGTTTCCCGACCGGCGCGTCCGGCCACCTGCACGATCAACTGCGCCATGTGCTCCAGAGAACGAAAATCGGTGCCGAACAATCCGCGATCGGCATCCAGAATACACACCAGGGTCAACTTCGGGAAATGGTGCCCCTTGGCCAGCATCTGCGTGCCCACCAGAATACGTGCCTCACCTGTGGTCGCCTTGTCGAGCTGTTCTTCCAGAGCCCCCTTGCGCCGCGTGCTGTCACGGTCGATCCGGGCAATGTTCACGTCGGGGAATTCCACCTGCAAGGCATCGGTGATGCGTTCGGTACCGTAGCCCACTCTGTCCAGCTCGGTAGAGCCGCAACTGTCGCACACCGAAGGCAGCGGCCTTTCCGAACCACAGTGATGGCAGCGCAGGCGATTCTGGCGTACATGAACGGTCATGTGCGCATCACAGCGTCGGCAATCAGCCGCCGCGCCACAATCGTTGCACAACAGCGTAGGTGCAAAACCGCGCCGGTTGATGAACACCAGCGCCTGCCCATCCTTGCCCAGATGTTCGCGAATGGCATCCAGCAGGCGATCACTCATGCCTTCGATGAGCTTGCGTCTGCGGATATCCAGCAGATTCATGACGGGGGGAATGGCATCCCCCGCCCGCTGCGTCAGCCGAAGCTCCTTGAATCGGCCGGTCTTGACATTGTTGAGTGTCTCGAACGACGGCGTCGCGGTGCCGAGCACGACCGGACAGTGACGATCTCGTGCCCGCATCAGAGCCAGGTCACGCGCGTGATAGCGAAAACCGTCCTGCTGCTTCAGCGAGCCATCGTGTTCCTCATCGATGATGATCAGCCCCAGTCTTGGCAGAGCGGCCAGTATCGATGAGCGAGTACCGATGACGACATCGGCATGTCCTTCCGCAGCGCACAGCCAGTTCTGCAACCGTTCGGTATCGTTGAGTCCGGAATGCAGACTGACCAGACAGCCACTGATGCGTCGCTCGAAACGGCTCATCAGCTGCGGCGTCAGGGAAATTTCCGGCACCAGTACCAGCGACTGCAGTCCGCGCTTGCAGGCCTCCTCGATGCAGCGCAGATAGACCTCCGTCTTGCCGCTGCCAGTGACACCTCGCAACAGGAAGCTGGCAAAGCTGCCCAGTTTGTCCTGCACGGCCTCCACGGCAACGGCCTGCTCATCTGACAATGCGGGTCCGGTTTCCGCCGCATTGTTACGCGGCACCTCCTTGGCGGTGTCGCATGCCACCCAGCCACGAGCCAGCAAGGGCTCCAGGGACTTACGCCAACCGGGGCTGATGGCACGCAGCGCATCCACGGCCACCGGTCTGCCATCATGCTCTCGCAGATAGTCCAGCAATCGCTGCTGTACCGGTGCTGCACGCGACTTTCCACTCTCCGGCTCATGCGATACCCAGCGATAATAGTCCCGCTCGGCTATCACAGCCTCATGGCCCTTTCGCAGTAACACCGGCAATGCCGACCCCAGCACCTCACCCAGTGGGTAATGGTAATAACGACTGGCCCATTGCAGCAACTTGAGCAGATCTTCCGGCAGGATCGGCTTTTCATCATGAACCTTGTGCACAGAGCGCAACTTGCCCGACGGTACGTCACTGTGATCGATGGCTGCCACCACCACGCCGATGACCTGTCTGCGTCCGAATGGCACCGTCACGCGAGTTCCGGCAACGATGGGTGAGCTGGCTTTCCAACGATAATCGAACACGCCGTAGACCGGCGACTTCACGGCAACTTGTACCAAGGGATTCATGCGCTTAGCAAAGTCTCTGTGAAAAATGATCGAGCGCAGACGGAACTGCCGGAGACATGACGATAGCGTCAAAACCGGCGATCTCCAGCGCCAGAATACTCACAACCCCTTCGCAAATCTGTGGATAACTATGTGGACAAGGTTTGGAAAGCTGCTCTCCTGTGACGCACGACCGTATTTGCAAATGTATGTTCAAATGACAGAAAATTTAAATATTTCCTTTATTATCAATTGCTTATAAAAACACCCAAAGACTGAAAAAGATCCAATACACGATTTTCGAACTTTCCACAAGCGATCTGAAGCATTGTGTATAAGCCCAAGCGTATTTCCAGATCGTCAACCCCGAATCGCGACAAATTCCAGTCATTTAACCGTTACATACCGGTGCAGAACAGAACAATTGCCACCTCACCCGTAGCAAGAACTGCAATTTGATACATGTCGACGATAGCCGCCCGGACGAGCCTGGTCACGAGGTCTCAGACGATTTCAGTCTTGAGGAACACTGCAGACATTCTGGCCGATGCCCGATTCAGCAGCACATCGATCGATTCATCCACCCGCACAGCATCCCGATCCATCGATACGCCCATTACGCCATGGTCGGGACCTGGAGGGCGATGCGACTCCTTGCACGAAAGACTGTCGTTCAGTCCAACCCCTTTATGGCCATGATCAGATCCTGCACGGAATCCCTGGCATCACCGAACAGCACGCGAGTCACCGGCGAGAACAACAGCGGATTTTCCACGCCTGCATAACCGGTACCATCGCCTCGCTTGACCACGATCACCCGTTTGGCCTGATCCACATCCAGTATCGGCATGCCATACAACGGCGAATCCGGATCATCACGGGCCGCCGGGTTGACGATATCGTTGGCGCCGACCACCAGAACCACATCGACTTGCGAGAACTCGGCGTTGATATCGTTCAAGTCACTGATTTTCTCGTAGGGCACGCCAGCCTCGGCCAGCAACACGTTCATGTGCCCCGGCATACGCCCCGCCACCGGATGAATGGCAAAACCGGTATGGACACCGCGCTCCTCGAGCAACTGCGTCAGTTCCCGCAGTTTGTGCTGGGCCTGAGCCGTCGCCATACCGTAGCCGGGAACGATCAGGATGCGGTCGGCATAGGCCATGTCAACGGCAGCATCACGTGCATCGATCTTGTTCACATGGTCCCGCGCATGGGTTCTGCTCTGCCCGTCTGCCGTGATACCGAAGCCGGAATACATGATTTCCGTCAAGCGCCGATTGACGGCTCGGGCCATCAGTCGAGTCAACAGGGAACCGGCGGCAAAGACGATGGTGCCTGCCACCATCATGGTGGGATTCTCCAGCACGAAACCATCCAGCGCCACGGCCAGGCCCGTCAAGGCGTTGTACATGGAAATCAGGACCGGCATGTCGGCTGCCGACGTCGGCAAGGTCATCAGCAAGCCGAAACTGATCGACAGAATGGCAAAAGCCAACAGCAGGAATGGGTGGGCCGTGGCTGAGGTTGCCAGTATCAGCCCCAGCAACAGCACCAGGGCGCCGTTGGCCAGATAGGCGACCTGCCGCTTGGCAAAGTCCTCACGGCGCGAGAAGCGACCGGTCAGACGCAGATAGGCAAACATGGACCCGGCAAAGGATATGCAACCGATCAGGCCACTGAGTACTGCCAGTGCCTTCACCATGGGCCCGTATTGAGTCACATGCAGCAGTACCAGTATGCCGATTCCGGCGGCGGCAATGCCACCCAGACCGTTGTAGAGGGCGACCACCTGCGGGATATTGGCCATGTCGACCCGTCGGGCATGCAGCAGCGCAACACCACCGCCGAGCGCCATGGCCGCCAGAATCAGGGAATGATTGCCGCCAAGTCCCGGATGCAGGGCCGTGGCGATGATGGCCAGCGACATGCCACCGCCAGCACACCAGATACCGGAACGGGCTCGTGTCGGTGAGCTCAATCTGCGCAGGCCGATGACGAACAGAACTGTGGATGCAAACCAGGCCAGTTCCAGAGCGAGCGGCAGGTTCCCGGTCGTACTCATGCCTTGCCACCTGTCGTACGTTTGTTCGTCTTGCGCGCCGATGTCGAAGATGCGGACTCGGGACGCGACAGCGGCCGGCTCTTCGCTCCGGGAAGACGCCGATCTTCACTGGCCGGGCTGTCGGCTCCCTGATAACCGGTCGCGGTGCGTCGACCACGGGACTTGTGATCGAACAGGGCCAGCATCCGGTCGGTAATCATGAAACCACCGACCACATTGGCGGAGGCTGCAGTCACCGCGAGAAACCCGATGAGTTGCTCGATGGCGCCATCGGCATTACCCAGAGCCAGCATGGCACCTGCCAGCACGATGCCGTGTATGAAGTTCGACCCGGACATCATCGGTGTGTGCAGAATCGATGGCACCCGCGCTATCAGCACATAGCCGGCAACGGCCGCCAACAGGACAAGGTACAACCCACCTACACCGCTCATAGACCTTTCTCCATCAACCGCCGAGCCTGTCCACGCCAGTCCTGCTCACTGATCTCGTCGGTGAGTTCCAACTGAACACAGAGCTTTTCGATAGCGTCATCATCCATTTCCGCCAGTTGCTGCAGCTGACGATATCCAAAGGAACAGAGCCTCTCCTGCAACGCCGGTCCGACACCATCGATCAGCGTCAGGTCGTCACGCGGCAATGGTGCCTCTTCGCCATCGTCTTCGGGCAGCGAATCATCGTATCCAGCTGCCAGTCTGACCATCTCGTCGCCATCAAGCCCTTCCAGAGTCGCCAGATCCCGCAAGTCCTGTTCGTCAGGAGCGCTGTCCACTGTCTGCGGCAGGATCATGGCATCGTCGGGCTCTGCGTCCACAGGTGTCGAGTCTCGACGGACAGAGCCCTGGCCACTTTCTCGCTCCAGCGATGCGCCGCTCGGGGTAGAGGCACTCTTGCGTGCCGCCTCGGATGAACCCGTCGAGCGACTCGTCGCGCTCGCATCCGAGCCTGCAGCGGATGTCGCCCTGTCAGCAGCACCGGTCACCTCGCGCTTGCCGGACTGCTGCTCCTCTTCTTCCTTCAACCAGCCCGCGGTCTCGTCAGCCATTTCCTCGGGGCTCGCCGGCGCAGCACCGAACGGCTCTTCGGGCAGTTCCAGCAGCGCTGCGATTTCAGGATGGTTGGCCTGGCCATCATGCATCAGGACACAGCGCGCGATGATTTCATCGTCCGGATCCAGCACAACCTGACCGTCGGAAATGACCAGCTGCAGCATGTTGTAGACATTACGGGCATACATCTCGCTGGCATGGACTGCACCTTGACTGGGCAGATTCAGCGGGCCGACTATCAACGTATCGTTATGATAATAATGCTCGCCGATTCGTGTCAGCTCACAGTTGCCGCCGGTGGACGCGGCCATATCCACGATCACTGACTCCGGCAGCATTCCATCCACCATGTCTTCGGTGATGATGCGTGGCGCGCGCCGCCCCGGAATGGCGGCCGAGCAGATGACCACATGCGCACGGGCGAGGTGTTCGGCCAGCACATCGTGCTGAATCTGCTTTTCGTCCTTGCGCAGGGCTCTTGCAATCCCCCCCGCACCTTCGACCTCCACGCCCGTGTCGATCATCCGTGCCCCCAGGGATTCGATCTGCTCCTTGGCAGCCTTGCGGATGTCGTAGGCCTCTACCTGTGCACCCAGACGTCTTGCCGTGGCGATTGCCTGCAGACCGGCAACCCCGGCACCCACCACCAGCACCCTGGAAGGGCGAATGGTGCCCGCTGCGGTGGTCAGCATCGGGAACAATCGCGGGGACAACTCGGCGGCCAGCAGCGCAGCCTTGTAGCCTGCGACCGTCGCCTGTGAGGACAAGGCATCCATGGGCTGTGCGCGTGTGGTTCTGGGTAGATGATCCATGCCCAGCACCGTGATCTGACGCTCTCGCAGCGCATGCAGCTCCGGCAGATGCTGGAATGCCGACATGATGCAGACCAGTACCGATTGCGCCGGTAACACGGCAATCTCTTCCAGAGTCGGGCAGACGACCTTGACGACGATATTGGCGTCGCGAACGAGCTCGGCGAAATCCTCCACGACCGTGACGCCTTGATAGGCCTCATCGTAGAAACTGGCGGCATGACCGCATTCAGCCTCGATGCGAACCTGCATGCCGTCCTGCAGCAGCCGTTCCACACGAGACGGGTCCAGAGCAACCCGGCGTTCGCCGGAGCGACGCTCCCGGGGTAAGGCGATGATCAGCGACAAGGCGCACCTCTTTCGCGTTGACTAATCGGCATGTGTCCGAACGGTTATACTGATGAATAGCTGCAGTTTACCCGTACTGACTCGCTACGAGTGAACCGAGTCATAAGGATAGCGACATATGAATGCCAGACCTGAAAAGGTCCTGTCCGATGCCGGCGTGACGCTTGCGTGATCGCAAAGGCAATCCCCGAAGCTCCAACCCGACAGAATCAGCGTAACAGAGAGCTCTGACTTCTTGCGCAGGTACGATCCAGAAACCACATGAAATACATTGGCACACCGAATTACGAGCATGGCACACCGTCACGCCTGGGCGTTCTGCTGGTCAACCTGGGCACGCCGGAAGCCCCGGAAACCGGCCCTGTCAGACGTTACCTGGCCGAGTTTCTGAGTGACCCGCGCATTATCGAGCTCCCCCGCTGGTTATGGAAAATCATATTGCACGGTGTCATTCTGCGCATACGACCCGCGCGCAGTGCCAAGGCCTATCGCGAGGTCTGGTCAGATGAAAGCGGCTCCCCGCTGTTGAGTATTTCGCGGCAGCAGGCCAGTGCCCTGCAACAGGAATTGCAGCAGCGATTTGGTGAATCGATCACGGTCGCTCTGGGCATGCGTTACGGTCAACCGTCCATCGACAGTGCCATCAGCGAGCTGGAAGCTGCCAATGTGCGCCGGCTGATCGTCTTACCCATGTATCCACAGTATTCGGGCACCACCACAGCCTCGGTGTTCGACGCCGTGACACAGCGCATGCAGAAAACCCGCTGGATTCCGGAAATGCGTTTCATCAATCAATTCTGCGACCATGCCGCCTTCATCCAGTCGCTGGCGGCCAGCGTCCGGGAAAGCTGGGAGACGAACGGTCGTGGTGACTTGCTGGTGACTTCCTATCACGGCATTCCACAACGTTACGTGCTCAACGGTGATCCCTACTTCTGCCTCTGTCACAAGACCTCCAGACTGCTGGCCGAGGAACTGGGTATCCCCAGCGACAAGATCAGAGTGGTTTTCCAGTCACGTGTCGGTCGGGAAGAGTGGCTCCGTCCGTACTGCGACGACACCATGAAGGCCCTGCCGGGCGAAGGCATCAAGTCTATCGACATCATGTCCCCTGCTTTCTCTGCCGATTGCCTGGAAACCATTGAAGAGATCTGCGGCGAGAACCGCGAGTACTTCGAGGAAAATGGTGGCGAACGCTTTCAGTACATTCCCTGCCTGAATGATCGAGCCGACCATATCGCCTTTCTGGGTGGACTGGTCGAACGACATGCTCAGGGCTGGCCGGAAGCTGACGCGCAACGAGACCGCCAGTTGGAGGAACAGCAGAACCAGGCGACCGCGGCACGCGCCGCAGCCATGAAACCCTCTTTTGTGACTGGCCGTCCGGACTGATTGATCACGGCCAGTCCGGACAAGGCTCCGGCTCCACGGGTTCGTCTCGATCGAATCGAGATGAACCCGTTGTTATCGCTGCGTGAACTGCCTTGCAACAGCCTGTTGAAGAGCCTTGATCGATTACCCCAGCGCTGAGTAGGCCAGTGCCTGCATGTCCGGCCCCAGGGAGATCTGCGAGCCGAGATACTGCGTCATGACGATTCCACTGAATTCATTGGCCGGATCCACCCAGAAATAAGTGGACGCCGCCCCCGCCCAACCGCCTTCACCCTTTGCGCTGAGACGCAGGGCCGCTGAAGGGTCGGCCATGATCCGCCCGGTCAGACCCCAGCCGTAACCGGGATAAGCCTTGTCTCCGATGGTAATCGGCATCTGCGCATGCCGCAGTCGATTCTGCCAGGCCAGCTCCAGCATGGGCTGCGACAGCAGGCGTTCACCCGAAGGTGCCTTGCCATGCATGAGCACACCCATGAACCGCCGATAGTCGCTAATGCTGGAATACAGCCCGATACCGCCACGAGCAAAGTCCTTGCTGTCCACCGGATAGCTTTTGTCGACGTCCATGGGACGCAGGCTGTTGGCTGGCAGCTGATCGCCCTCGGCTGCCATTGGCACCTCACCCAGCTCACGCTGACCGAACATCTGCGCCAGGCGCGAGCGATTCTCCGTCCTCACCTGAAAACCGGTGTCATCCATTCCCAGTGGTGCAAACAACGCTGCTTGCAGGCAAGCGTCAAGCGGTTTGTCTTCGACCCGCTCGACAATGCCGGCAAGCACATCGGTAGAATAGCTGTAATACCAGCGTGTCCCCGGTTGAAACGCCAGTGGCATGCTCGCAAGCTCCCTGCACAAATTCTGCAGGGAACGCGAACCATCTGCGGCGAGACCCGCATCGCGATAGCCTTCGGCGACCTTGCAGCCAGGCAGAAAGTCATAGGAAAGTCCGGAGCGATGAGTCAGCAGGTCCTCGATGGTCATGGCTCTCTGCAGAGGCTGCAGACGGCCATCTGCTCCCAGTACCTGCTGCCCGGCGAATTCCGGAATGAAGCGACTGACCGGGTCATCCAGCTGCAGCAGACCCGATTCGATCAATTGCAGGCAGCGCACGGACACGATCGGTTTGGTCATCGAGTACAGGCGATACAGGGTGTCGTCCGACAGGGCTTGGAGGCCTTGCGCATCCCGGTGCCCCTGAGCTCCCTGCGCCACCACGCGACCATGATGTTCGACACACCAGGCCACACCGGAAAAATGCCGCCCATCGATCAGGCGACGGACATGAGCTTCCACAACAGTGCCACGCTCAGACTGAAATTCCATACAACAGAACCTTTGACCACAAACCGGATGGCGGACAGTCTATCGCAGGCTCAGGCGCATTTCCTCAGGTCATCCAGCATCAATTGCATGAATTCAGCGGCACTCACGGGTCGACTTTTCAGATAGCCCTGATATTCCTCACAACCGAGCTTGCGGATGTGATCCAGCTGAACCTGCTCCTCGATACCTTCTGCCACGACACTGAGTTCGAGATCGTGTGCCAGCGATACGATGGCCTTGACGATCGGTGCCTTTTCATCAGCCGACTCGATCTCCATGATGAACGAGCGGTCTATCTTCAGTTGATCGATCGGGAAGCGCTGCAGATAACTCAGCGAGGAATAGCCGGTACCGAAATCGTCCACGGAAATGCCGACACCAAGTTCACGCAACAAGGACAACTTGCCGATATTGGCCTCGACATCGTCCATGATCATGTTTTCTGTCAGTTCGATGATCAGGGCTTCCGAAGGCAGGCCGGTACGCTTGAGGATCTCATCGACCGACTGATGAAAACCGGCTTCATACAACTGCCGTATGGACACATTCACCGCTATCTTGAAAGCAGGGTTGCATTCTTCCCGGAACATGACGGCTTGCCGACACGACGCCTCCAGTACCCAGTGACCGATCGACACGATCATGCCCGAGGATTCAGCCACCGGTATGAAGTCCACGGGTGAGACTGAACCGAGTTCCGGATTCTCCCATCGCAGCAAGGCTTCGGCTCCATTGATCATGCCCGTACGAACATCCACCTTGGGTTGATACACCAACGCCATTTCGTTATTGACCAATGCCGTTCGCATGGCATTTTCCATCCGCAGGGCACGGCGGGCCCTGGACATCATGTCTGCCGAATACAAGGCGTAGCCCGGTGACTGCTGCTCCTTGGCATAGCGCATCGCGGTCTCGGCATTGTTGATCAGGTTCTCGACCGTATGGGCGTTTTCGCCCAGGGCCGATACACCGACGCTCGTCGAGACATAGACATCCTGCTCCTCGACGACAAAGGGCTTCTCCAGCTCCGCGATCAGCAGAGGCAACCATTCCTGTATGACCGATCCTTCACATTGACCGCTACCGAACTGCACCAGCACACCGAAACGTGCACCACCCAGACGAGCAATACAATGCGGTTTGAGCGTCTCCTTCTGCAGTGGAGAAATGCCTTGTGCATGATCGAACACCAGCTGCATTCGCTGACTGAAAGCCCATAGCACATCGTCACCCTGCTCGGAACCGAACGTATCATTGATCGACTTGAAGCGATTGATGTTGAACAACAGCAGCGCAACGCGGCCGTTGGTCAGTGCTGGAGACTTCATCAGCTTGTGCACCAGCCTCGAGAAATACAGCCGGTTCGGCAGATTGGTCAGGGAATCGAAATGCATGAGACGTTGCTCGTAGGCACGAGCGACGATGGTGTTCTTCATGCGAAGTGCCAGCTCGTTGGCATCAACCGGCTTGGGCAGAAAATCCGTAGCCCCCAGTTGCAGCGCCTCGACCTTGGTCTCCGGATCGTTGGATGAGGTCAGCACAATCACCGGCAGCTGCTTCAACTCGTCATCGGAGCGCACTTCACTGAGTATTTCCAGGCCCGAGACATCAGGCATGTTCAGATCAAGCAACAAGACACTGGGTCTTTCGCTGCGAATGGTCGACATGGCCAGTTTCGAGTCGGTCACACTGACAAACCGCCCGTATCCTTGCGCCGTCAGATGCAGCTGCAACACCCGCATGTTGATCGGTTCATCATCGACCATCATGATCTTGGAGCTCGCCATCAGCTTGCGTGTCTGCGCATCCATCAGTACGGCTGGACGTTCATCGACTGGCTTCTTGGGAGACTTACCCATTGACATGGCTGCGGATCAACCTGCTGCGCTGGGGCGGGGGGTCACTTGCCAACCGGCAAGCACTTGACGCGTGAACGCCTGTAACTGCTCCACCAGGGCAGGCAGTTGGGACATGTCGCCGTGGGCACAGGATTCGATCTCGTTACATAGCTCGGCAAAGCCGGTATACCCGACATTGCCGCCAGAGCCACGCAACCAGTGCGCAATCTGGGCAACCGTCTCACCATCGTTCTGCTCAATTGCCATTGTCAACCTGAGATGTTCTTCCTGCACTCGCTGTATGAACTGCTCCACGACTTCGTAGAAATCGGGGATCTGTACCGGCAGTGTGCTGTAGACAGGTTCAACACCTTCAAAGTCGTCCTGTTCAGCCTCCATCTCTACAGAATCGGCAGGATTGTCACTGACTGAAGCATTGTTCACTGACTGATCTGCGACAACAGGGTTCTCGAGTTCCGGTTCGACTTCCACCACGCGCCGAACCCCACCCAATTGCCGCGCCAGCAGGTCACCCAGCAGATTCATGTCGATGGGCTTGACCATGTAATGCGAGAAACCGGCCGCCAGGATGTCTTTCTCGAATCCCTTCATGGCATTTGCCGTCAGCGCCACCACGGGCAGTTCCAAACCGGCCTTGCGCATCTCGGAGACCGCTTCATATCCATCCATTACCGGCATCTGAATATCCATGAAAATGAGATCGAACGGCTCTGAATGCATTGCGGCAACTGCCTTGTCAAGGCCTTCCTTTCCGTTTTCGGCCACAGTCACGTGAAGCTTGAGACCCGTCAGTATCACCGACATCAGCTGTCGGTTCTCGGGGCCGTCATCCACCACCAGAATACGGCTCTCGGGCAGATCCCAGGTCACTTGTGTGGGTACCTCGACACGCTCGAGCCTGGCCATGATGCTCTCGGGCGACAGCAGCTCGTACGATTCTCTGGCAATTGGCAGTTCAACATGAAAGGTGCTGCCCACACCCTCCTCACTCGAGACTTCCAGGGTGCCGTTCATCGCCTCTGTCAATTGTCGACTGATGGACAATCCGAGACCGGTTCCCCCGAAACGCCTGGAAATACTGGCACTGGCCTGTGTAAAGGCTTCAAAGATGCGCGCCTGCTGTTCCTCGTTCATGCCGATGCCACTGTCGACAACATCGATCCGGATACGCGCCTGAGCCGCATCATCCGCAGCAATGAAGGACAATTGCACCAGCACGGCCCCCTGATCCGTGAACTTGATGGCATTGCCGACCAGGTTGGTGATCACCTGACGCAGACGAGACGGGTCGGCAACGATTTCGTCGGGAAAATCATTGAGAATCCGTACTTCCAGCTCGATACTCTTTTCATCGGCCTTGGACTGCAGGACACGAACGACATCCTGTGCTATCGACGCACAATCACAGGGCAGTTCCTCCACTTCCATGGCCCCGGACTCGACCTTGGACAGATCCAGCACGTCATTGATCAGCTCCAGCAGATGCTGGCCGCTATTGGCGATCGTGTTCAGGTAGCCGAGTCGTTCTGATTCACTGGTGCGATTATTACGCTTCATCACCTCGGTAAAGCCGAGAATGGCCGTCATCGGCGTCCGGATTTCGTGACTCATGTTCGACAGAAACGCGCTTTTTGCCTGACTGGCTTCTTCAGCGACTTTCATCGACTCGCGCAACAGGATCTCCTGCTCCTCGAGTTGCGTGACATCGTCCATGCTGATCAATACCCCGCCTACCTGATCGTTGGCCGCAAACACCGGCGAACAATTGACGATGAATATGCGTATCTGTCCGGCCGCATCGGTAAAACCGATCTTTTCGTGCCGGGTCGTCTTGGCTTCGAACAGGGAGGCATCCCAGACATGTCCTTCCTGCAGCTCATCGGTCTGCCAGGGCAGGACGCCGGCAGACAAACCCAGCAAGGACTCGGGCTCCTTGCCGGTCAACTGCGCAAAGGCTGAATTTGCCAGGACGATATTGCCTCGGGCATCCAGTACCAGCAGAGCCTCGGCAATGGTATCCAGGGCCGATCGGACACGCGACGGAACCGCTTCCGATGGATTCAGCTCCTTGAGCATCTTTCCCAGAAAGAGGTAGAACAAGGGAAAACTGCACAGACTGATAAAGGCAATCAGGAACAGGGGCGACTCGCGATAGCGAATGTGCCAGGGCTGATTGTCTGTCGACATGAATCTGAACACCAGGGTGCCCCATTCGCGTCCTCGCTGCATCAGCGGCACCATGACGTCATCCGTGATGACCTGCTCTGCACTGATTCCTTCGGGCAACGGACGCTGCGATTCAAAGGCAATGGCGCCACCACTGCGACGTTGCAGTTCGATGAGATGAATGTCCACATTCTGCTCTATGACGAACTCTAGCGATGAGCGCAAGCCGGAAATATCCCCTGCGCGAAGCAGTACCGAACCCAGTGTTGCCACCGACTCCGACAGCACCACTCGGGTCTGCATGCGAGCGCTTTCACGATCGGGAATCAGACCGAGAAACAAGGCCAGCAAGACCACACTACTGACAAAGGAAGACAAGCCGATGGCGATATGGACACGTGCACCCATTTTCGGCAGATAGGAAAACGGGTTCAAGCTGCCGAGCAGACTTCGCCCGGTCCGGTCTCGAGACTTGTTCGCTGCACGAGCGGCCGGTTTGCCACCTCGCGCGGCAGCATCAGTGCCGGACGACGCCTTGGATACGGACATTGTCAGGACTTCCGATGCGCGGCTGCGGCCTTGCCAGGCCATACGGCGGACGCGCCGCTGCACATTGTCTGGCCGTCGGTCATGATTGCAACCTCATCGAATTCATCTGTAGCAAACAGCAAGTAATGATCCTCAGACGCGATTCGGGCATAAATAACCGTTTCAAGTCAGGCTCCCAGGTGCTTGAGCAATAGCTGACGGGAACCCCGCCACCAGCGTGCCCCCAGTGTTTCCGGCGGATGACTCAAGGTGATGAATGCCCGCCCACCGAGACCGCCATGCGCTTGTGCATCAATGCGCTCATCGAGCGCCAGCTCCAGCTCGAAGACCTCTTCCAGTGTCTGCATCTCTCCTTCACCCGATTGCACAGCGATACCACCAAAGCCATTGTTTGCCAGCGCCATGCTTGGCAAACGGGTCGTCCCTACGGGCAACTGACGAGCCAGGGTGGCCGGCACTACCCGGCTGATGTCATCGACAAATCGTACTTGCGCCTGTCTTACACCGGCCTGCAGCTTGCCTAGCTGACGTTGATTCACCACTGCCCTGACGACCACCGGCTCCTTGCCAACCACGTACATGAGCAACTCCCCCTGCTGCACTCGCTGCCCGCTGAGAAGTCTGTCCTCCGGAAAGGCAATTCGGCCATCGTGTGGCGCCACCACTCGCAGCGATGCGATTCTGTGCTGCAAGGCACTCAGCAGCTCTTGCCGCCGATCCATCTCGACCCGCGTCGTTGCGGCACGTTCCGGCGTATTCTGGCGCTGAGCGGCATAATCGAGTTGCAACAGGGCAATCTGCGATTCCTGCCGTTGCCGCTCCATGTCCAGCTCTGGAGCCAGCAATTGCACCAACAACTGCCCTGCCGATACCGACTCACCATTCTGCACCTGCCACTGTGCTATCTCTCCGCCTTCAGGCACGAAGACCTCGGTTTGCCCGGGACTCCAGACAATGCCTTCGGCTCGTGTGGAAGATGGCAGCGGCAACAACATGACCGGCAGGATGACAAGCGTACACAGCAGTAGCAATCTGCTTGCGGCTCTCAGGCGTTGCCCCTGGAGCTGTGCCGAAAAGGCCAGATAGGTAGCCAGTCGTGGCAACGGTCGGATGAACATCGGCACGATCGAGAACGCTGCCAGCAGCAGGCCTATCTCGTGAAACCGGGAAATCAGGAAGACCGAAATGGCGATGGAGATACTGATCCGATACACCAGACTGGCAAGACCGTAGGGAAGCAGCCAACGACGCTCGCCGTCGGCGATCAGTGGGCGCATGACCTCTTTGGCAGCGAACAGATAACGCTTGAAAAGATATTGCCAGTATGCCAGTGATCTGCGTGCCAGCCCCGGGCTGTCGAGTAGATCCTCCAGCAGGTAATAGCCATCGAACTTCAACAGAGGATTGGCGTTGAACATGGCCACCGAGATGAACCCCATCAGCATCACCGCAAAGGCCATATCGGTAAATACGCCAATTTCCAGGGCATACCACAGGATCAAGGCAATACTCGCCAGACTCAGGTCGCACAACATGCCTGCAGCGGTCACTGCCAGGCGGTCGCGACGACGCGGCAGTGACCAGACATCCGTCGCGTTGACATAGGGCACCGGCATCAGCACCAGCAGTGACAACCCGGCTTCACGTACATCGCCGCCGAGGCGTTTCAGCACCAGACCGTGTGACAATTCATGCAGGCATTTCAGGCACGGGTACAACAACAGGTACTGCCACCATTGCTCCGGTGCTGATAACAGGCGGTTCCAGTCATGCAGTAACTGTTCAGTGTTGAACACGCCCAGCACCACGGCGACGCTGAACAGTAGAAGCATGGACAGCAGGACCATACGACCACTGAACAGCAGGCTATGACGTGCCAGCCAGGTCAACAGCCGCGATGGGTTACACAGAGGCAGTTTCAGCATCAGAGGATTGATGGACCCTCCGCCGCGCGTCACCCCTGGGGCTTGTCGGGCGGGCATGCCTTGCAGCACACCGTGCCGCTGCAGATGAGTCACCGACTCCAGCAGACTCGTGCAGTCAAAGCGCGACTGGTGTCGCGCCAGCCAGTCTCGCAAGGAGCAATCACCCTGTAACTGCCTCAGAGCCTGCCATAATCCGGCGTCTATTCTCACGAAGTTGCCGGAAACCGTATTCTGCACGACGGCCCAGCGACGATTGCGAATGCACTGCTCCTGGACACGTACATGAGGTGCCAGCGAGGGCATGCAATCCAGTTCGTCCTGCACGGCCTGCGGTGGCATCACTACCGGCCTGGTCATGCCACCAGCCCAAGCTTCCAGGCCAGCCAGACGCAGCGCGTCCACAGGGAGTCCCACCATTGCATCAGGCGAGACTCACGCCCGACCAGAATCTTGCCGATACCTTGCATGCCCGGTCGCAAGCCGGCATCTCTTTCCAACGGCGAGGCGTAGACCTTGAAGGTGTTCTGCCCCTGACTGGCAGTCGCCACCGGTATCAATATATCGACGCGCGCCTGGCTACGCTGTTTGGGGTCCGCGGCCATGCGCAGACTCAGGAGCTGCCCGGGTTGTACCTCAGAAATACGGCGCTCCGGCACTTGCAGAGCCAGCCTGTACTGGTCGGCCGAGCCGACTTCGAACAGGATCTTGCCAGCTTTCACGGCCGAGCCCAGCGCATCTTCCACCGCATCGCTGAGCACGATACCTGCCACCGGTGCACGCAACTCATGTCGCGCCAGTTGCGCCTTGACCTGCTCCAGTTCAGTCTGTATCAGCAGACGATTCTCTCGCAATGAACTCAGTTCCACACGATCATGCGCAGCCAGTGCGCTGAGGTGATCCTGCTGATTCTTGCTGGCTTCAGCGGCCCATTTGTCAGCCTGCCGCAGTAGATCCTCATCATCGAGTCTGGCCAGCAGTTCCCCCTTGGCCACGCGATCACCTGCCCTGGCCTGCACCGATTTGACATAGCCATCCAGCGGTGCGATCAAGGCATGTCGCTCAGCAGCCTCGACAATGACATCAGCTGACAGACGTTTTTCCACTGGCCATAGCAGCGCCAGCAAGGCAAGGGTCAACAGGCCAGCCTGAAACCAACGCTTCAAGCCTCCCTGAAATCGGGTTTTCAGCCAGCTTTGCCAGCGATGCCACACCAGTTGTGGCAGGCTCTGAGTGTACTGTTGTTGTAGCCAGGCGCTCTGCACCGCCGGTGGCAGAGCGGCAAGCAAGCGTTCACGCTCTACATCCGGCAGCAAGGTCTCGTCACTCCAGTGCAAGGATACGAGCAGCAGTTCGCCAGCAGCGCTGACAGGCACCCACAGGCTCGCAGTCCATGGCAGTTCATCATCGTTCAGACCGGCGGGCATACACACATCCCGGGGCGTCGAGCGCACCTTGTACAGGGGCAAGGCAGAGCCTTCGGCATACAGTTCATCAGCGTTCTGCGCCATCCTGCGTACTGCGGCCCCTGAGCGATCTATCGTGGATTGACCTGATACGGCCATCACACGTGACTTGCGCCGTCCGCGTCGATCAGCTCGCATCCTGTGCATGGCGCAGACGGCACCCGGATAAAGTGTACCCAGCCGGTTGACCAGCTGCGCGATGTTCAAGGGTTCGGAGAAAGCGTCGTCATCTACCGGAAAAAGATCAACGGGAGTCGGAGTTGCATTCAACCACCAGCGAGCACTCTTCAGTGCCCAGTTGGCCAGTCCCAGCAAACTACTCTGCTGTTGCTGGTTCAGTGCACCATTGAGCAACAGAAGAACACTCGAGACACGCTCGTTTTCACTCTGTGCAGGCAATGGCAGGCTCAACAGCACATCCCCTGAGCCGGGCAATATCAGACGTTGACGACTGCCTCGGGCAGCGGCTCGACGAGCCAGTGCCAGACCAGCCTCGGGAATCGAGAGAGCTGCCGGTGTTTGCGTCGAGACTGTTGCCGAGCCGGATTCGCTGATGCGCAGCAAGGCCAGTCCGCGGGTACCTTTCAGTAACTCGGACACCCAGAGCAACCAGGCTTCATCCTGCGCGGCCGTTGCATCTCCCTTTTCAGTCAGGCTACCGGCAAGCCGTTCTGCACGGCCTGTTTCGGCTTGAGAGGCGACCAGCAGATCGTCAGCAGCAGGCATTGAACATCAAGACTGTAATCAGGAGCAGGACACTCGGTTGAGCAACAATCCTGCCAAACAGTACGCTGCGGTACTGCTCACGAGGGCAACCCTAGGGCTGCCTCCTGACTGTATTGAGTTGGCGCTCAATCGCCTTCAGCTCATTCTGTTCCTCGTCGGAAAGTGTCAGACTGCGCAATGCCATGATGGCGGCACTGCGAGTCGGCCTGGCCTCATCCGAGTTGCGCAGCAGTTGCCACAACGAGCTGCGTACCGCAACACTGTCGTCTTCATGATCGACAAGTGCATAGGCTGCCGCCTCACGCACCCGCTCACTGCTATCGGCAAGACCTGCAAGCAGGACAGGCGTATCACGGCCATCGACACTCAAACGCGACAGGATATCGAGGCTGACGCCTCTGACACCGGCATCGGGGTGTGAGGCCATGACAGCGACCTGGTCTGCAACCAGTGTACGGTTTTCGGTATCAATCGTACCGGGTCTTGCAAGTGTTGCCAGAGTACTCACCAGAGTACGAGGTTCAATCTCGGTGGCCAGCAGCTCGGAGGCAATCTGCTGCACCTCGGCACTGCCTGGCTGCGCGCGTTGCAGCATCTGCAAGCCGAGCTGGCGCGATTCTTCATTACCCGAGTAGACAAGCTCGCTGGCCAGTAGTGTGACATCAGCCCCGCCGGCATGACCCAGCAGTTTCATCAGCAGCTGCCGGCGATCGAGATCCTGCTCTTGCCGGAATTCATCGATCAGACTCTGGAGCAAAGCCGGGTCTGCTCGTAATCGCTCGACAATCGCATCAAAGTCTTCATCGCTGATAGCCGAGCGTGCCAGTTCTGATACGTCAATCAGCGGCAGTGACGCAGGCAATGTCGATTCGTTCAATCGGTCGTCGGCTTGCGACGGGGTTTGTTCAGGCGATACTGCTACAACGGAAGATCCCCCGGGCACTGAGGTATCGGTAGATACCGCAAAGGGCGAAGCAGGCGATTCTGCAGAACCTGCCTCACCCGTTTGCAACTCTATTTCGTCAACCGCGCCCGGCTCTGCCGAGCGCCCGCCGGGATCGTGAGACAGCCAGAGCCCGGCGACAACCGCCACGGCACACAGCCCTGAGGCTGTTGCCACTTGCAGGCTTTTGGGCATGATCAGTCAGTCCGGGCACCGGCGCCAGGCAGCAAACCCATCAGAGTCTGTTGAAAGGTGATTCGTAGGAGAAAGGAACTTCTTCGGCTTCATTGGGCTGATTGCGTGCCAGCGTCCAGCCGCCTAGAACCAGTTCATTGTCGACGAATGAAAATTCCTGATAGAACAGGGGAATGTTTTCACAACGTCCCGAGGTGAACCCGTAGGTATCACGCGATTCTCCGGCAACGCCTTCTGTCAGCAGCTCCACTCTCGTCTGCAACCGGGCCCAGGTTTCGCGGCCAACGATACCATCGGGTGTCAATGACTCTGCATTCTGAAAATCGATGGTCGCCTCTTCACTCAATTCGCCAAACTCGCCATCGGCGAATACGGTATAGCTACTGGCACTGCCAAAACCCGAACAGTACAGAACACGCTGAATACCCGCTGAAAAGAGACTGTCGGCAAATTGGCCGCCGGTCAGAGAGCGCTCGACAAGGCAGTTGTCATTCCAGTTTGCATTGGCAGATGAGTTGTCTGTACCAGACTCACTGCCACAGGGGTTCTCGGCAGAAACTTCGACAAACTCACCCTCGTTGCCCGGATCTCCTTCCAGCTCAGCCTCGGTGAGCAGCGTCAGATCATCGCGCCCGTCGCCATCCAGATCGACAAACTCGTCATCCAGATCGGGAATATTGTCGCCATCGGCGTCGTCATCCTCATCATTGATGATGCCGTCATTGTCAGCATCCTGTTCACCCAGCGGCACCAGGGAACCGTCGCCATCACCACTGCTACTGCCGCCGCAACTGGCCAGCAGGCCTGCCATGGATGCAACCAGTATGAATTGACCGGCCTGTTTGCCGATTCGGGGGAATTTTCTTGCCATGTCACACTCCAGCATTGTCAATCGCACGATTCATGCGGGCAATCCCACACTGAACAGTGGTAAGGCAAGTGCAGCTGCTAGCCTGACAAGCTGTTCAATGCCCGCCACAGGCTTCAGTCTAGTTCATCTCGACTGGCGAGGTATACTCGAAAGTGACGTCTGGATGGTGTTGCGACAATAGTTTGCAGACATGGACTCATGACACCGTTACAGGGCATCGTCCGGTGGAGTCGAGCGGATCAGTGGCTGACCCGCAGATTCATTCTGAAGAGCTTCAGGCGGCCTTGATGCCGGAAGCCGCATCAATCACGGCCACAGCCAACGGCATTGCTTCGCAGCTGAAATAGGTCCACTCATGTTGCTCGCGGCCCTTCTTTTCAGGTGGCACGATCTGCGGCAGCGCCAGGTCGCAACTCTCAGGCAACATGCACTTGACGGTGCCACCGAGCATATTGGTCAGCTCGGTGATCGTGTCGACACGATCACGCGACTCGACCTCCTCCACGGGAATATTGAAGATGTCGGCGGCCGCTCGTGTCAGCAAGTCAAGACTGACCCTGACCTTGACGATGCCATTCCAGGCACCGGAAATGCCGATGCTGGCAGTCAGGTACTGACCTGATTGCAACACCACTCGCCCACCCGGATGCACCGGCATGTCGAGCACCGTCATGCAGACCACGTCCACGATCTCATTCAGTTCTTCTTCGCTCAATATATTCATGGCTATCTCAACCCAAGCAATGCAAGGAGGTAATCGCGCTGGTCAGGCAATCTTGTAGTAGTGGCTTTTTTCAGCCGTGACACGCTGATAGTCGGTATTCAGATTCAGTGTCGTTTCCGACAGGCCCAGAAACAGACATCCATCCGGCTTGAGCACACGACTGGTATTGCGAAGGATCGAAGACTTTGCCTCCGGATCGAAGTAGATCAACACATTGCGCAGAAAGATGACGTCCATGCGAGGCAGCGCCCCCCAGTCCTGAATCAGGTTCAGCCGGTGAAAGCTGACCATGTCCATGAGTCTGGGTGATACCTGCCAGACCAGCCCCTGCTGCGTGAAGTACTTGGCCAGAAGCTGTACCGGCAAACCCCGATTCACTTCCAGTCGGTTGTAGATACCTGCTTTCGCCTTCTCCACGACTTCACGCGAAATATCCGTGCCGACAATGGACACCCGGGATGCCAGCTCCGGACACTGCTCATGAATGGCCATCGCGATGGTATAGGCTTCCTGTCCGGTGGAGCAGGCAGCGCACCAGATTCTGATCGTATCATTGTGAGAGCGTGCAATCTGCGGCAGTACCTCCTGGCATAGTGTTTCGAACGGATGAGCATCGCGAAAGAACGATGTCTCATTGGTCGTCATGGCATCCACGACCTGATCTGCCAGTCCCGGCTCTCGCTTGCCACGCAGGCAGCTGACCAGTTCGCCTATGTCTGCATGCTCAGTCTTCCTGACCAGCGAGGTCAACCTGGACTCAACCAGGTATTGCATGTCGGGTTCGATGGAAATCGCCGATTCACGATAAACCAGCTGCCTGACATAATCGAAGTCGCTAGCATTGATTTCGCTCACGAAGTCAGCCCCCCGGAACCCGGCAACTGATGATTCGATGAGTTCGCAGCCTTCTCGCCGCCACGGCCCACTTGCTGGATTCCAGCCCCACCGGCCCCCATGACACGGTCGAGTATGGCCTTGGCCATCTTCTCCAGCGGGACCTGCTCTTCCGCAATGCCCGCCTGCGCGACCAGCTTCGGCATTCCCCAGACTACGCTGCTGGCTTCATCCTGAACCAGGATGGTAGCGCCGGCAGCGTACATCACCTCTGACCCCTTGAGGCCGTCCTGCCCCATGCCCGTCATGACGATACCCAGGCACCTCGCACCATGAATGGATGCCGCTGAACGAAACAGCGGGTCCGCCGAAGGTCGGCACGAGTTTTCCATGGGGTTCTGGTTCAGGCGAATGATATCCGTACCGCCGACCCGCTCCAACACCATATGATAATCACCTGGCGCTATATAGACCGTTCCCGCCTCCAGACGATCGCCAGCACACGCTTCACGCACCGTCAGCGCGCTGGCCGCATTCAGCCTCGCAGCCAGCTTCCCCGTGAATTCGGCAGGCATGTGCTGCACGATGCATATCGGCACATCGAAATGAGCGGGTAATTGCAGTAGAAGTCGGGTCAATGCATCCGGACCACCGGTGGATACACCGATAACAACCAGCTCGGGCCTTGGCTCATGTGACGACACGGTGCGCATGGCCGGCCTGGTGGGCGCACGCTCGACGACTGGCGGCGCGACTGCCGCTACAGCATCACTGGCACTATCGATATCGCACAGGGCTTCTATCTTGGGAATCAGGTCCTGACTCAAAGCTGCCCGAATCGAACTGATACCACCGACGGATACCGGCTTGGCCGCGTATTCATGGGCTCCCAGTGTCAAGGCATCCAGCGCAGCATCCGAGCCTTCAGAGGTCAGCGAGCTGACCATCACGGCGCGCACAGCCGGCCAGTTGCGACGCAGCTCTATCAATGTCTGAATGCCATCCATCTGCGGCATCAGAATATCCAGCGTCACCAGATGCGGATGCAAGGTCTCCACCAACTCCAGAGCCTCACGACCGTTGACGGCGACACCGACAACCTCCAGCTGTGGATGCGCATTGATCACATCGGAGAGCAGTCGTTGGTACATCGACGAGTCGTCGACGACCAGTATACGTTTGGGAGCCATGATCAGGCGGCGACCAGACCCAGCAATCGCAGCTTGTCGATGATGACATCCTCGGTAAAAGGCTTCATCACATATTCATTGGCGCCCGCAGCCATGGCCTTGACCACTCGTGACATCTCTGTCTCGGTAGTCACCATCATCAGCCACAGATCCCGGTTGGCAGGATCCGACCTGACAGCTCTGACGAATTCATAGCCATTCATCTGCGGCATGTTCCAGTCAACCATCGCGATGGAGATGTCACTGTGCTGCTTGAGGCACTCCAGACCTTCGAGTCCATTGGCTGCCTCCGAGGTACGAAAACCCACACCATGCAACACTCGCTTGAGTATTGCTCGCATGGCCCGCGAGTCATCGATAATCAGTGCGTGAACAGAAGACTGTGACATGACCATATACCTTGAGAATTCAGTGTCGTCTCGTTAGAGATCAGTGGACGTCCATAAGCTAACGGCAGCTTGACCAGAAAGTTGACCGGACTCCCTGCCCGGGTATTCATGAATGATTCGAACGGCAATGGAGCAGTACACACGAACCGTTGCAAGCAGAACCCTCACAGAGCGCTGTTCACCGCGAGCTGTCAACTCAGGCCGCCGCCTTCTGTCGGTTCAACACATCCGCGCTGACGACCTTTTCAATAGCCATGGTCAGCAACAGGGAACCATCCAGTTTGTAGGCGCGTTGAATGAGCTCTCGCGCCATTCCATCAAGATTGTCCGGCGGCGCT
>CBDUIJ010000046.1:0-25151 GCA_965367215.1 uncultured Granulosicoccus sp. | reverse complement strand
CCATCGGTGTGGCTACGGGTGTCGCCGGTATCATCATCGGTACTGTCTCACTCACCGGTGCTCATCAGGTGGTGGGCGAGTTTGTCGAGTTTCTCTCCGGTGGCAGTCTGATCGTCATGCTGCTGCTGGTGGCAGTCATGAGTCTGTTGCTGGGCATGGGTCTGCCCACCACGGCCAACTACATCGTGGTGTCTTCCCTGATGGCGCCGGTCATCGTCTCTGTCGGTGCACAGCAAGGTCTGGTGGTACCTCTGGTGGCGGTTCACATGTTCGTTTTCTACTTCGGCATTCTGGCGGACGATACACCGCCGGTGGGTCTGGCCGCCTTTGCTGCCAGTGCCATTTCCGGTGGGGATCCCATCAAGACCGGTCTGCAGGGGTTTGCCTACGATATTCGTACCGCGCTGCTGCCTTTCCTGTTCATCTTCAACACGGAACTGCTGCTGATCGATGTCACCCTGGGCAAAGCCATTTTCGTGTTCATCGTCGGCGTCATCGCCATGATGTTGTTCGCGGCCGGTACGCAAGGCTATTTCATGGCACGCAGCAAGATCTGGGAGTCGGGAATGCTGATGCTGGTGGCATTCACCCTGTTCCGTCCGGGATTCTGGCTGGATCAGGTACAACCACCGTTCGACGATCTGCCCAGTTCTCAGCTGGTTCAGGCGGCAGCCGATCAACCTGTGGGTGAGCCACTGCGCTTGCGTATCGTCGGGCCTGATTTCGACTACCCGGACAAGATTGCCAGCCTGACGGTGCTGGCGGATCTGGGCGAGGCCGGTGATGGGGAAACCCGACTGGAGAATGCCGGGCTTGTGGTGGTGATGGATGAGGATGGGGCAACTCTGGAAGAGCCATTCCCCGGAACGGCCTTTTTCCAGACCCTGCAGATGTTCGACTTCTATGGCGATACGCTGGTCCGGGTCGACAAGGTACAGATACCGGCCGAGCGCATGCACAAGGAAGTGTTCTACATTCCCGCCCTGTTGTTGCTGGGGCTGGTGATCTGGCTGCAGCGACGTCGGCAGACCAAACCCGCATTTTTTGGAAATTTCTAACGTCTTTCATTATGGCCGATTCTGATCTGATCATCGACGACCACCGCGTCGTTTCCATGCACTACCAGCTGACCAACGGGTTCGGTGAGCTGATAGACAGCTCCCAGGGTGATCTGCCGCTGGTGTACATGCACAACACCAACGCCATTCTGCCAGCGCTGGAGCGTGAGCTGACCGGGAAGCGGGCAGGTGACCCTGTGGCTGTGACCATCTATCCGGAAGATGCCTATGGTTATCCGGATGAGTCGCTGATAGCCGAATGGCCGAAGGAGCCTATCGAGAAGGTGCAGGAACTGGTGGTTGGCATGCGTTTCAAGGCGCTGGGCAAGGGTGAGGGTGAATCACAGCTGGTCACTGTCGTCGAGATTCGTGACGAGACGGTTGTGCTCGATGCCAATCATCCACTGGCAGGTCAGGTTCTGAACTTTACCGTGGCCATCGTGGATGTGCGTGACCCGACCGACGAAGAGCTGGCAGCGGGCTTTGCCGCCAGCACGAATCCGCCGAAAGATGGCGTGGATGCGAGCAGCAGTCAGGCCTGATTCACGGCGAGGGGTCGACACGCCAGATCAATGCACTGCCGGATCAGAACATCGGCAGGTCAGCACACGGTGGGTCGGCACACGGCAGATCTACACACGGCAGATCAGTCGCACAAGACCTTCGGGTACACAGTCGCTCTGGCAAGGCGGATACAGCCGCCTCACCGTTACGATGCCTTGCGAAAGGGAATGGGCAGGTCGCCATTGGACGGCGGTGCCAGAGTGCTTACGGCCGAGTCGTCATCCTTGCGTAGTTCCAGTTCATCGGCCAGCTGCGTCAATGGCGTGGGCATGCGCAAGCCATAGCCCTGAGCGAAATCCACCTTCATTTCACGCAGGCATTGCAGCGCGGCATCATCCTCCACGAATTCTGCAATGGTCCGTGCACCAACGGTATGGCCAATCTGGTTGATGGCCGCCACCATGTCTCGATCAACAGCATCGTCGGCAATGTTGCGCACCAGTGAGCCGTCGATTTTCAGGTAATCGAAAGAGAGTTTCTTCAGATAGGCGAAGCTTGAAAAACCGGCACCAAAGTCATCCAGAGCCAATTCGCAACCCAGTGCGCGAATACGCTCGATGAATTTCTGGACCTTGTCGAAGTTGTTCACCGTCGCACTTTCCGACACTTCGAACGCGATATGCGATGGGTCGATATCGCCACGGCTGAGCCGCTCCACGATGAAACTGCTGAAGTCATCGTCGGTAAAGGACAGCCCGGAGAGATTGACCAGCAGGCGCGGGATGACGTGCTTGTCCTGATGCTCGGCCAGCCACTCGATCACCTGGGTGAATACCCATTGATCGACCTCCGTCATGATGTTGTATTTTTCGGCAATCGGGATGAAGCGCGCCGGTGAATACAGTTCGCCGTTTTCACTGCGAATACGCAGCAGAATCTCGCAGTGCGCCATTCTCATGGAGCGCTCCTCGATCTCGAACACCGGTTGATAGAACAGCGACAGGCGATCATCGGCCAGTGCCTTGCGAATGGCCTGAATACCGGCAAGATTACTGCGGTACTTGACCATCTCGGTGTCATCATCCTGAGTGACATGCACACGATTCCGGCCTGATTGCTTGGCGACATAACAGGCTGAATCCACATCTGCCAGCACCCGTTCCATGTTCTGGATCTGCCCATCGATGGGGGTGACGCCCACGCTCAGACTGACCTTGAAACTCTGCTCTTCGTATATGAAAGTGAACTCGCTGACGATCACCCGCAGGTCTTCAGCCAGGCTTTGAATATCCGGAAAGCTGCGACCCTGGGCGATGATGGCGAATTCGTCGCCACCGACACGGGCAAACAGATCGCCACGACGCAGTCGCTGCTGCATCATCTGTGTCAGCTGGATCAGCAACTGATCACCGGCGTGATGGCCGCAGGTGTCATTGACGATCTTGAAGCGATCCAGATCGATGTAGAGCAAACCGTGGGCATCGTCACTGCGCCCGGCATTGTCGATGGTGTATTGCAGATGCTGTTCGAAGGAGCGCCGGTTGTGCAGTCCGGTCAGGTCGTCATGATTGGCCAGATGCGCAATGCGCTTGTTGGCTCGGGCAACACGAGCGATGACCGTGCCCGAGATGATCATCGACAGGGCAAAGGCGGCACTCACCAGATAGATCATCAGGCGTTGCGTTTTCTGGTAGGTCGTCTGGTTGTTCTCCAGAGCTTCTTCGGCCAGTACCTTTTCCAGTTGCACCAGCTCGTTGAGATGGTTGAGCAGGACCAGCTCGTGTAGCTGCACTTCGTTGAGTACGCTCTTCTGTGCGGCCAGGTCCTGTTCGGTGGAATAGATTTCCGAATTGGCGCGCTCGTAGGCGTTGGCTACCCGTGCATCGGCCTCATTGATCTCCTTCAGGATGGCCTGTTCACGCGCATTGGCGGACAGCTCGGTCAATTCCTTGCGGGTTGTCTGGTAGCTATGGGTATGCTGAATAAGCTTGTCGAAGATGCGCTGACGCTCGACGGTGTCATCGGTCTGTACCAGTGAACGCACTGCGGCAGAACGCATGCGAATGACATTGCGCATGTGATAAGCCCGGCTGGTCTTCTGCTCGGTATCGAGGATCACATTGGACATGCCGACATTGACGCCCTGCAGGGTGCTCATTGACAGCCAGGTCGTCAGGATCATCAGCGAGAACACAAGCAGGAAACCGGCACCAATCAGCAATTTGGTGTGGTCCTTGTTGGAGTTCTGTATGGACATCAGTGTGTTTTTCTTCCCTGAAAATCGACAAATTTCACGAGTGCGCTCTGAGTCATCTGTCTGGCAACTGGCATTGGCATGGTGACTGGAAGAGTGGTCCTGTTATCTGAGGGTGAAAGGTGGATCGCACGGGTTTGTTCTTGTCGTCAGAGGGGTATCGGCATGTTCGGGGCTCGGTTGACCACGGTTGCAGGGTTATTTCGGAACTACGTCACGGAGAATTCCGTTTTCATCCGAGGCAGTGGCTTGCAGATGGTTTGTTGCTAGGTGTGCTTCACGAAAAAAGACCGTGCAACCAGAGCCGCTCGTCAGTCGTGCGGCGTTGTCGGTAGACCCAGTAATAGGCACCATCGCGGGTTGTGGCAATGAAATAATCGCGTCGCACATCGGTGTCGTCCCACCAGCCATTCTCGATGCGCTCCGGCAAGGTCAGTAGCGTCACACTCTGCTCCAGAGGGACGGGGTCGCGCAGCAACCATAACGGCCGGGCAGGCCAGTGACCGGGGGCTGCCTGCTTGTCGAGCAGAGCCGTGAGCCAGGCCTTCTCGGGACGGTGATCATCGCCGGTTGTGGGGGTGTACAGAGCCTCTCTGCCAAGACGTGCCGAGAGTCTGTCCAGTAGCTGCTCGATGGTGCTGCCGGCCGCCTGACTTTTCAGGAAGAGGTCATGGCCTTCGCGCTGCAGACTGGCCAGTTCCGTGGACTCCAGGCCGAGACGAATGACCGGGGACTCCAGAACCAGATTGCCCAGACGTTCGCTGGCTATCTGGAACAGATGCCGGGTGTTGGCAGTGGCATCGAGAAACTTCAGATCCAGGCAGGTGGTCGGACCACGGTGGTGATGCAGCTGCAACTGTAGGTGCCGAACACCCAGGTCTCGCGACTTCAGGTAGCCACCCAGGGCGTTCATGAGGCGGTTCAGTGGAAAGGCCAGGGCCTGGCTGTCCGGCGCCTCCAGCGGCAGGTCGAGTGCCGACAGGAAAGTCTCCGCCGGCTGGTAGGCGGTGCGAGGATCCGGCAGTCGTCCGTCGAGCTTGTACAGCAGCTCGGTGCAGGTGCTGCCGAAACGCCGCGTCAGGGAGGCTGCTGGCAAGGCCGTGAGCTGTGCCACTGTCTGCAGACCGGACTGGCGCAGACCCTTGAGCGTGAAGTCATTCAAGGGTAACCAGCTGACGGGCACACTGACGAGTGTCTCGGCCAGCGTTTGCCGGTCGAGAATCTGCCGGTGAACGCCTGCCCGGGCAAACAGCATGGCGGCAGCCGGCGTGGGGGCGATTGCTGTGGACAGGCCCAGCTGCTGTTGCCGGACATCCTCGTGAATGTGTTCCAGCAGGGCCTCGATACCGCCGAACAGCGTCAGACTCGCCTCGATTTCCAGCACGATGGTATCGGGTGGTTCGGGGGAGACCAGCGAGGAGTAATGCAGAGCCCAGAGTGTCAGCTGTTCCAGATGCGCCAGTTGCTGCTGCTCGTCATGGTCACTGGTGATCAGTGCCGGCACCATGTCATAGGCGTTCTTCAGAGCCTGCCCCGGGCGAATGCCACTGGCCGCGGCGGTGGCATTGCAGGCAAGAATGCGGCGTCTGCTGCCTTCATGCAGGACAACCGCGCGCGGTTCGTCAGCTCCGCCATGGCCCTGCCGGTCAATCGGCAGTTGCGGAAAATGCAGCGCCAGCCAGAGCATGAGTCAGGCGCCCGGGTTGCTTGCTGGATTGCTTGCGGAGTTGGCCATGGAAAAGGGCAGCGGCAAGGGGGCTGGTATGGGCCATTCAACGCCCTGTGAGACATCGAACTCGGCCGGCTGGATGGTGACCATGGCGGGGCTGCCGCCACGCAGCTTGAAGATGTCCAGTTGCAGACGCGCATCGACAATGGACAGGCGCAGGCGTGCTGCCACCGGTGAATGTTCCTTGTCGGTATGCCAGGGCCTGTAGACGGTGGCCCAGGTTCTGCCGGTTTCGGCGGCCAGTTGCAGACGGCGTTGCTTCTGCGCACTGCTGCGGCTGACCCAGGCGACGACACTGGCAAACAGTCCCGAGCGCAGTATCTGTTCAGCGGCCCAGAGCGTATTGGCATCGTCACGACTATCCACGATCAGCAGCCGGTCAAGCCGGATGCCGGCGTTGCCCAGCGCGGGTGCATAGGGAATGTAGGGCGGATTGATGAGGGCGGCCCACTGACCGTCGGCGGTTATCTGGCGCAGCGCCGGCAACAGCAGGCTGAGCTCACCAATACCCTGATGTCTGCTCAGCAGTTCGGTGACACCGCCAATGCACCAGCCCTGTGCCGGCAAGGCCTGATTCAGGGCTTCAAACCCGGTGGAGACGGATTCGTCTTCGCTGTATCGATCGCTGCCGCGCCAGAGCGTCGGCTGGGATTTCAACAGGGCATCAAGAGCGGAATCCATGGCGCACCGGCGGTTTCAACAAAGGCAAGATTCAGGCGTACCGCTTACCGCCAATGGCGGGTCGGGCGTGGTGTCTGTCAGGCGGGCTGGCAGACACCGATAAAAGGCTGTCAGATGATCAGGAATCGCGGCGCAATACGCCGACATAAACACCTTCGATATGAAATTCCTGCTCGCGTAGATCGATGCGAATGGGCTCGAATTCATCGTTCTCTGGTATCAGAGTGACGATATTGCCGCGACGGCGGAAACGCTTTACCGTGACTTCATCATTGACCCGGGCAACCACGATCTGATTGTTCTGAACGTGTTCGGTGGCATGTACCGCCAACAGGTCGCCGTTCAGAATGCCGACGTTCTGCATGCTGGTGCCATTGACTCGCAACAGGTAGTCGGCATGCGGGTAGAAGAGGTCAGGGTCGACGGGCAGGTATTCTTCGACGTTGGATTCTGACATGATAGGCTCACCGGCAGCCACACGGCCAACCAGCGGAATGCCGTCTTCTTCCATTTCGCTGAGCACCCGGATGCCGCGCGAAGTGCCCGGAATCAGCTCGATGGCGCCTTTGCGCTCCAGCGCGCGCAGATGATCATCCGCGGCAGTAGGAGAGCGGAAGCCGAAATGATCGCAGATGTCGGTGCGGGTGGGCGGGAAGCCGGTTCGATCGATATGTGACTGGATCATCCGCAGAATTTCCTGTTGCCGCTTGGTAAGATCCTGCATGGTCAATCACTCGTTCATTGTCAGAGACCTGAGTATATTTACAGTTGTCGGCCAATGCAACAGGAAATGAACCAGGCTGTGACTTCAATCCTGAGTGTCAGTGAAATGCCTTGTGGTAAAGGGGTTTTTCCGTTTGTTCAGGACAGAGCCCGATTCGCAGTGAGCCTCGCTGTTCCGCACTGAGGCGGTAGTGTGGGCAACACCAAAATCCCCTGTATTCACGCCAGGGAAGCGACCAAATACACCCGGGCTGACAGATGCGGCCAAGAGCGGCACAATAGTGTGAAATTCATCACCACGGCCAGCCCTCATGAGCACACCCCGATCACGCTTCCCGGTCCCGCCTGTTGACACCTTGCCGGACGATATCCGGTCGCGCATAGAGGACGTCGGCGAAAAGTCCGGTTTCGTGCCGAATGTGTTTCGTGTACTGGCTCATCGCCCGGATGAATTCCGTGCCTTCTTTGCCTATCACGACGCTCTGATGGAGAAGGAGAGTGGTCTGAGCAAGGGCGAGCGCGAGATGATCGTGGTGGTCACCTCTTCCATGAACAGCTGCCTGTACTGCGTGGTGGCCCATGGCGCCATCGTGCGCATACGCGAAAAGAACCCACGTCTGGCCGAGCAACTGGCCACCGACTATACCCGCGCTGATATCAGCGAACGACAGATGGCGATGCTCGACTTTGCCTGCCTGGTGTCCGATCAGGCCGCTGAGGTGTCCGAAGATGATCTGGAGGAGCTGCGCGAACAGGGCTTCAGTACGGAAGATATCTGGGATATTGGTGCCATAGCTGCATTTTTTGCGCTGTCCAATCGCATGGCCGGACTGACGGACATGATGCCCAATGACGAGTTCTATCAGCTGGGCAGAAATCAGGCGCCGGACCCTGACAAGCCCAAGCCTCGACTGGTGAAGTAATGCCTGCCCCTGTCAGTCCCGAGGCGCCGAGAAGATAACCCTTCAAGCCGTTCAGCTCTGCCAGCCTCACGAGGGCGGGCAGAGACTCGAGCTTTTGACGAGATCATCCAGAACGATAATCCGACTTTCCACTTTCGATAGCCACCAAGCTGCAACAGCCCTGCAACCGGGCTGATTCGGCTTCATCAAATGGATAAACTGCATATGGCGATCAACGACAAGCTGGACCAATGGGACCGGCAGCATTTCTTTCACCCTTCGACCCACCTGGCGCAGCATGCCCGGGGTGAAAGCCCGAACCGAATCATCACGACCGCCTCCGGTGTCTATATAGAGGATCGTGATGGCAATCGATTGCTGGATGCCTTTGCCGGTCTGTATTGCGTGAACGTCGGCTATGGTCGCACGGAGATCAGTGACGCCATCGCCGAGCAGGCAAAGGAGCTGGCCTACTACCATTCCTACGTCGGCCATGGTACCGAGGCGTCCATCACGCTTGCCAAGATGGTGCTCGATAGGGCGCCCGACAATATGTCGAAGGTGTACTTCGGACTGGGTGGTTCGGATGCCAACGAGACCAACATCAAGCTGGTCTGGTATTACAACAACGTACTGGGCAGACCGCAGAAAAAGAAGATCATCTCGCGCTGGCGCGGTTATCACGGCTCCGGCCTGATGACGGGCTCGTTGACTGGACTGGAGCTGTTCCACAAGAAGTTCGATCTGCCACTGGAGCAGGTGCTGCATACCGAAGCGCCTTATTATCTGCGGCGTGCCGACCCTTCCATGAGCGAAGAGCAGTTCTCGGCAGACTGCGCCGCCAGGCTGGAGAAGATGATCGAGGAGGAAGGCGCCGATACCATTGCCGCCTTCATCGCCGAACCGATTCTGGGTACTGGCGGCATCGTGCCACCACCCAAGGGCTATTGGGAAGCCATTCAGCCGGTGCTGAAAAAGCACGACATCCTGCTGATTGCCGATGAAGTGGTCACCGGCTTCGGGCGGTTGGGCACCATGTTCGGCTCGGATCACTACGGGATGGAAAGCGACATCATCACCATTGCCAAGGGGCTGACATCAGCCTACGCGCCATTGTCCGGCTCCATCGTGTCCAAGCGCGTCTGGGAAGTGCTGGAGAAGGGTACCGATGAGCTGGGCCCCATCGGTCACGGCTGGACCTATTCAGCGCACCCCATCGGTGCTGCTGCGGGGGTTGCCAATCTGCAATTGATCGACAAGCTCGGGCTGGTGGAAAATGCCGGCAAGACCGGTGCCTATCTGGTCAATGCCCTTCGTGAGCGTTTTGCCGACCATCCGCAGGTGGCCGAAGTGCGCGGCGAGGGCATGCTGGCGGCCATCGAGTTTGCCGCCGCAAAATCACCGCTGACCCTGTACGACCCCGGCAAGAAGATAGGACCGGCGGTGGCCACGGCGCTACTCAAGCACAACATCATTGCGCGAGCCATGCCGCAGGGCGATATTCTCGGCTTCGCACCGCCACTGAGTATCACCACGGAAGAGGTGGATATCGTGCTCGATGGTGTGAGCAAGGCTATCAAGGAGGTGCTGGGTTAGCGGGTATCCGAGACAGACACCCGGCTTATCATCGGGGGCAGCGTGTCAGCAAGTCGCGCTGCCTCTGACCGGAAGATGATCAGGCATCCATCGACTTCTTCTCTGAAACGTCATTGATTCTCTGTTGTAACTCGGCAAGACTGTAGGGTTTTTGCAATACCCGCAGCTTGCCGATATCAATATCGCTGGCTTCAGCCATCTGTTCGTTGAAACCCGAGGTCAACAGGATCTTGCATCGCGGCAAGTTGCTCTGAACCCATTGCGCCACGTCGAATCCTGACATGCCGCCCTCCATCACGATATCGGTAAGAATCAGGTCAAAGGCTGCATCTTCCTGAAGAATCTGCACGGCCTTGGCGCCATCGCTCGCCTGTCGGGTGTCATAGCCCAATGCATGCAAGCGCTCGACCGTGAGCTCTCGAACCATGTCGTTATCCTCAACGACCAGAATCCGGCTGACCCGCTTGTTCGCGTGCAGGGTGCCGGGTTTGTCGTCGGTGTCGCCAATTCCCCGGTTTTCGCAATGGCTGGGTAGGTAGACGTCGATAACCGCACCTTCATCGACTTCGGAGTTGATGCGCACATCGCCCCCCGACTGCTGTGCAAACCCGTAGATGGAGGCCAGGCCAAGACCAGTGCTCGAGTCCTTGGTCGTGAAGAACGGCTCGAAAACACGAGATTTGACTTCATCGTCCATGCCGCTGCCGGTGTCCGAGACTGACAGTTTTATGTATTTCCCGGCAGGTATCCCCGGAGCCTGGTCAGCACCGTTCTCCGTCACTTCAATGTTACTGGTTTCAATGGTGATGGTGCCGCCTTTGGGCATGGCATCACGCGCATTGATAACCAGATTCACCACGGTATTCTCGATTTCACTCGCGTCCGCCAGAATGCACCACAAGTCCTCCGACAGGTTGGACGACAAAGTGATGTGTTCACCGATGGTGGAGCGCAGGAGATTGATGGCAGCAAGCACGTGCTTGTTGGCATCAAGTACGGTCGGCTCCAACTGTCCTTGTCTGGCGAAGCTGAGCAGTCTGCGGGTCAGACGTGCACCCATCTGTGCAGCGCTGTCTGCCTTGTCAAGATAGTCACGATGAGTCTGGTTCGTCAGATCCATGGCCAGAAACTCCAGGTTTCCGGTGATGATACTCAGCAGATTGTTGAAGTCGTGTGCGACGCCTCCGGCGAGCTGGCCGACTGCTTCGATTTTTCGTGAGCGCTGTGATCTTTCTTCAGTCTCGAGCTTTGTGGTCACGTCACGGTTTATGCCGATGTAGTGAGTCAACTTGCCCGCCAGATTGTGCACCGGTGACAGGGACAGATCGTTCATGAAATGCGAACCATCCTTGCGTGTGCTCTTGAACAGCACATGCACCGATTCACCTCTGGCCTGCGCGGTCTTGATTTCCAGATGCTGCAGGTTCTGGTGGTTGTTCTTCTGCAGAATCGCAGCGCCCTGGCCAATCAATTCATCGGGTGTGTATCCGGTCATCGCACACAGTGTCTGGTTGACGTAAACCAGCGGATTGTGGTCCTGGGTTGCATCGATGATGGTCACGCCGACGTCGACGGCCTCGATAGCACGTTCTCGCAGCCGAACGTTTTCCTCCTGGCGCTGATGTTCGCTGATGTCCTGAACGATGGCCGTGTAAACCGGTGGGTCCTGCGTTCCCATGTACTGGAAATGGGTAGCAACCGGGTAGGTGGTGCCGTCTTTTCGTCGATGAACCGTTTCGAACACCTGGGCATCAAGCACACCTGCACGTAGTGGGGCAATCAGCTCGTTCATGCTCTCCTGAGTGAGTCCCTCGACGAAATCCCAGGGCATGAGTCGCTGAGATTCATCGATGCCATAACCCAGGTTTTCGCGCGCGGCGCGATTGGCGTTCAGAAGTTGAAAGCTGTCAGCATCGCAGACGTAGATTTCGTTGGAAGAGTCCTCGACAATCTGCGCCAGGCGATTCCGGCTAGCCCGGGCCTGCTCGCGTTCCTCTCTTGTCTTGGATAGCTTCAGGGATCGATCCTCGGCCAGGAAGCGATCGGAGGCGTTGCGCAGAACGCTGACAAAGCTGACCGTTTTGCCGTCCGCATCCTTCAGCGGGGACACTGTCAGATCATTCCAGAATTCGGTGCCATCCTTGCGGTAGTTCTTGAAGCTGACCGAGCAGGTCCGGTGCTCGGCAATGGCATCACGCAATTCCTTCACGCTGTCAGGATCGGTATCGGGGCCTTGCAGGAATCGACAATTCTTTCCCAGAATCTCCGTTTTCGAATAACCGGTCATCAACTCGAATGCGCGGTTGACGTAAGTGATCGGGTTGTCCGCTTGGCCGGCATCGGTGATCATCACCCCGTCCTGAACGGTTTGCTCGACAATGTGGTCGATTGCCGTGATTCTGGACTCGAGCCGCTCACGCAGCAGTTCCATGATGGCCTTGGCCAGTTGCGCAAGACCTTCTCGTTGCGAGTCGGACAAGCGCCGAGGTTTGTTGTCGATGACGCACAGGGTGCCCAGTGCAAAACCATCATGCGTTACCAGCGGGTTGCCGGCGTAGAAGCGAAGATAGGGTTCGCCAGTAACCAGTGGGTTTGTCTTGAATCGCTCATCCAGACTGGCATCCTCCACTTCCAGGAGTGCATCAGGTTCCAGGATAGCGTGGCCGCAGAAGGAGAAATCTCGGGTAGCCTCCTTGATGGACACGCCGACGCAGGACTTCAGCCATATGCGAGTAGAGTCGACGAGGCTGATCAAGGCGATGGGGGTTTCGCACAGATTGGCCGCCGCCTGCGAGAGGCTGTCCAGCAGTGCATCGGAAGGCACATCGAGAATGCCGTAGCGCTTTAGAACGGCAACACGCGCCGCTTCGTTGTCAGGGCGTAGAGACTTGTTCATGAAATCCCCTCGCTGGCAATCAGTGAGGGTGTTGCTGCTGAAGCTGTAGGAGTCAAGTGTCTGGCAATCGCTCTTGGGCATGTATATCAGATGGCCAGATTACCACGTCTGATATTTCTGTCTTGCCAGTCTGGCGAGCTCGATGACGATTTGTACTCTGACGGTGCAACAACGTCAGTATTTCTGAAATATATAGCAGATGCAAACGATATTTTTTCAGCTGGCAGGGAGCAGACTGATTGAAGAATCAGGTCTGGCAGCTTGGGCTGCTAACGTTGCTCCGGAACAGTTCAGATAGCCCGAACAGCCCGAATTGATCGGGCTATCCGAGCTTCCGTCAAATCAAATTGCCTTGAGCAGATTGGCCATCTCGATAGCCGCCATTGCCGCCTCGGCTCCCTTGTTGCCCGCCTTGCTGCCGGAACGCTCGATAGCCTGTTCCATGGTTTCAGTCGTGATGACACCGAATGTGGTGGGAACGCCAGTCTGCCATGCCGTATTGCTGATGCCCTTGGTGGCTTCACCGGCAATCAGATCGAAGTGGATGGTGCCACCGCGAATCAGCACACCCAGGCAGACGAGTGCATCGTACTTGCCGCTCTCCGCCATCTTCTTGGCCGCCAGCGGTATCTCGAAACAACCGGGAACAACGGCTACGGTGATGTCATCGTCGGCAACATCGTGACGCAGCAGTGCATCCTTGGCACCTTCGAGCATGCGATGACCCATGAAGTCATTCCAACGCGTGCAGACGATACCGATCTTCAGGCCGGTGCCAATGAGTTTTCCTTCTATCAGGTGTGTCATGAGTGATTACTGTTGATTTGAGATGTTATGTAAAAGAGGTCAGGAAAACTCGTGGCCCATTTTCTCGGCCTTGGTCTTCAGATAGGCCTCGTTGTGTGCATGAGCGCCGACCACGTGGGGCACACGTTCAGAGACGCGAATGCCGAGTTTTTCCAGTGCATTGTGTTTGTCTGGATTGTTGCTGAGCAAGCGGATGCTGTTGACGCCCAGTGACTTGAGCATGGCGGCGGCCACATCATAGGTGCGTGCATCGGCCGGGAAACCCAGCTGATGATTGGCATCGACGGTATCCAGCCCCTGATCCTGCAACTCATAGGCGCGAATCTTGTTGCCCAGACCGATACCTCGACCTTCCTGACGCAGATAGAGAATGACACCGTGGCCTTGCTGTTCGATGGTTTGCATGGCTGCCTGCAACTGCGCTCCACAATCACAACGCAGAGAGCCGAAACTGTCGCCGGTCAGACACTCCGAGTGCACTCGGGTCAGTGGAGGTGCGCTCGTCGGGTCACCCTTGAGCAAGGCGCTGTGTTCCAGCCCCTGGCGATCGCGGAACACCACGATGTCGAAATTGCCATGTGCCGTGGGCAGGGCGCTGCGACCGATCTCGGTAATCAGCGGTTCAGCATCGTCGTTTGTCTGAGCGACACCGTCGGTACCCAGGCCTTCCAGTTGGCGTCGATACTGCGCCAGTTGCTCGACAGAAATGATGGGCAGTTCATGCTCACTGGCAAAGCGGCTCAGTTCTTCCAGTCGCATCATGGTGCCATCCTCGCGCATCACTTCGCAGATGATGCCAGCCGGCGTCAGACCTGCCAGCATCGACAGATCAACGCTGGCCTCGGTCTGGCCACGACGTTCCAGCACACCACCATCGCGTGCACGTAGCGGGAACATATGACCCGGCATGGCAATGTCGGCGGGAGTGGTGTCAGGGTGAATCAGGGTGCGAATAGTCTGCGCACGATCTTCAGCCGAGATGCCGGTAGAGACACCATGCACGGCTTCCACCGACAGGGTGAAACCGGTTCCGAAACCACTGCGGTTCTGCGCCTGGGGCACCATCATGGGCACCTGCAGGCGATCCAGCAGAGCACCTCGCATGGCCAGGCAGACGAGGCCTCTGGCGTGCGTGACCATGAAATTGATGGCCTCGGGTGTCACGAAGTCTGCCGCCAGAACCAGGTCTCCCTCGTTCTCGCGATCTTCGTCATCCACGACGATGACCATGCCACCCTGGCGATAAAGCGCCAGTGCATCGTCAACCGAAGACAGAATTGAATCAGTCATAACCGTTCTCTTTCAGAAATTCCGGAGTGATGGCGGAGGCGGAAGTGCCACCGCCCGCGGTGCTGCCGCCATGAGCCACGGCGACACCTTGCTGTATCAGGCGCTCCACGTACTTGCCGAGCACGTCCACTTCAATGTTCACACCCTCACCAACGCTCTTGCCGGGCATGACGATATGGGCCTGGGTATAGGCCACCAGCGTGACGCTGAACCAGTCATCGCCCACGTCCACCACGGTCAGGCTGGTACCATCGAGCGTGATGTAGCCTTTGGTGACGATGTAGCGCATCAATTCTGCCGGTGCCGCAATGGTGACCCACAAGGCATCTTCGTCGCGGCGGAACTTGCGGATGGTGCCCGTGGCGTCGACGTGGCCCTGCACGAAGTGTCCGCCCATGCGAGTGGTCGGCGTAACAGAGCGCTCGAGGTTGACCTTCGAGCCGTTTACCAGAGATTCAAGATTGGTGCGCTTGCGGGTCTCTGGTGCCAACCCAGTCACGAAACCCTTGCTATCGAGCTCCGTCACGGTCAGGCAGACACCGTTGACTGCAATGCTGTCCCCGAGTGCCGTACCTTCAAGTACGGTTGCACAATCGATTGACAGTGCATAACCATCGCCGACGCGGCGGCAATCACGCACCGAGCCCAGTTCTTCCACAATACCGGTAAACATGTCTAGATCTTGTCCAGGTTGATGGGGTGAGGCGGCGCTGTCTGTGCCGCTTGTTCCGAATGAATGACGCAGCCACGCACCAGTAGATCCTTGCCGACGGTCTCGACCTGGATATCACCCAGTGTGGTGGCCTCGTTGAGAGAGTCGCTGCCCAGCCCCGCAAAGGCCGGACGGGCCTGCTGACCACCGATCAGTGTCGGGGCGATGAAGCACCAGACCTCATCGAGCAGTCCGGCGTCGCGAAAGGCCCCGTGAATCGATGCGCCACCCTCCAGCAGTACGCTCTGAATGCCACGTGCACCCAAGGCGTCGAGTACGGCCAGAGGATCGCAGCCCGGTCCTTGCTCGCTGGATGGCAGATCCAGCACTTCGAAGCCACGCTCATGCAGTGTCAGGCGGTGCTCGGCAGGCATCTGCTGTGTCGTCAGAATCAAGGTATTCGAGGTTTGTTCGGGATCGAACAGGCGGGCACTGAGTGGCACGCGTCCCGTGCTGTCGAGCACCACCGGTCTGGGGTGGCGTACGTCGGCAGCATTCAGCTGTGACTCAGGCAGGCGTACCGTCAGCGATGGGTCATCACAAATGACGGTATCGGCGCCCACCAGAATGGCATCCACCGCCTGGCGTAGCTGATGGCCGCGCTGGCGGGCTTCCGGGCCGGTGATCCATTGGCTGTGACCGGTACGGGTGGCAATGCGGCCGTCCAGACTGCTGGCTGACTTGGCGATGACGTAGGGTCTGCCAGTACTCAAGTGCGTCAGAAAGAAGCGATTCTGAAAGCGGGCCTTGTCGCCCAGAACACCCAATGTCAGCTGGATGCCATGCTCTTTCAGGCGTTGCGCACCACCGGCGGCTCGTGGGTTCGGGTCGGCCATGGCATACACGACATGGGCAATGCCGGCGTCGATGATGGCCTGTGTGCAGGGTGGGGTGAGGCCGTGATGGTTGCAGGGCTCGAGCGTGACATACAGCGTCGCGCCGACAGTGAGCGGCTGTTCCAGATCGGGTCGCCAGGCGGGGTGTGAGGTATTGCTGGCGGCTGACTGCAGCGCGTTGACCTCGGCATGGTGATGCCCGTAACGCGCATGCCAGCCTTCGCCCAGCACGACACCGTCACGTACCACAACGCAGCCGACCAGCGGGTTGGGCGTGGTGCAGCCCGAGCCTCTGGCGGCAAGGTCAAGCGCCTGTTGCATGAATTGTTCGTGAGACTGCACTGCTGTTGACAACCCCTTTCAAGTATCTGTGCAGGGGCGAAAGCAGGCACTGGCGCCATGTGGATGCCTGACCGATAGACGGCAGCGTCCACAAACGCACGTTGGACCTGCGAGTGTGCAAGATACAGACGCACGCAGGCAACGACAGCGACCAACTTCTCTCATCCGGACTCTAACCGTCGGCTCTGGAATCTGACCAGATCCACCGTCTGGCGACCGTACTGCTGATGGTCGCCTCGCGGGTCACGGGCTTGACAGCGTTCGCTGGTGCGAGTCTGTCCTACCGCCGGTGGGGAATTACACCCCGCCCCGAAGTTTGGTACAGGAAAGAAATTACGCTATTGCCGCGATGTTTGCAACGGGGCCTTTGTAATAAATTGCCTGAACAGGTTTGATGACATAGCGGCAGAAGCGCGTAAGAGCTTCAGGGAATGATGACGATCTGCAGCTGGATGCCGTATTGCTGCAGCAGGTCGGTTCTGGCCTGTTCAATCTGTCGCCAGTGCTCGGGGCTTGCCATGTCCTGACGAATGATCACATGCAGGCTGACGTTTTGAGAGGGGTCCTGCACGATGTGGGTGGTGCGGCCCTGTTCGGTTCGTGACACCACGCCGTCACGGTTCAGGGGATCCAGAAATTGCGACTGAATCTGCGCACCGTCTCGCAGCAGTCGATCATGCAGAGCGCCGGGGGTTTCCGGATTATTGAAACTGGGGCTGGCAAGGTCCCGGCTTCTCACGACGATCAGCTCATTCCCCTGAATGAAATCCACGATAGGGTAGGACCGATTGGTGGGGATCATGGTGTTGTAGGGCGGCAGATGGGCTATGCCGCTTTCGATCTCTTCGCCGCGTACGGTTCCGTAGTAGTCGACGAAGTAGCTCTGACAGGAGGCTGGCCTGGCATCCAGGGCTGTCACACCGGGCGGCGTTGCCACACGATCGAAGCCTGGAACCGGATTGGCCTGCGTGTCGCATTGTTCCGGTTCCTCTGCAGCGTCCGGGGAAGGCGATGGCGTGATGCAAGGGTCGTTGTCCTGAACGGTGACGCGCCCGTCCGGCGTGTGCACTCTGGAGGGAGATCCGTCCGGGTGTTCAATCAGGATCTGTTCGCCATTGTCGTCGCTGATGCTGCGCAACCGCCCCTTGTCGTAATCGAGTCGGAGTGATTGTCCGTCGGGGAAATGCAGTCGAGTGGGGTAGGAGCCTTGAAATTCGGTATCGATTCCCGCCATGTTGGTCCACACGGCAGTGTCGCCGTTCTCACGCAACGTACCGCTGCCATTGTCCGCGGCCTGGTAGCTTCCATCGCTTTGGCGCTGGAATCGGTGAGCTTCTCCGTATTGATCGAATAGCACACGATCATCGCCATCGCCGGTCAGGCGAACCTCGTACTCATGTCGCCAACGCGATGCGAGCCCATTCTCGCCACCCGATTCCACTGTTCGAGATCGTGAATAATGCAAGGGCGAGGTGCTGCTTTCGAAATCGACGATTTCGACACAGCTGGAGCGGCAGCCTGGTGGGGGAGAGAGTGTGTCTCTGGCATGAGTGGGCGATGACAAGGCGAGTGGCAGCAGGCACAGCGCCATGCTCAGGCTTGCTGTCTGCCTGTCGCGTTTCCGGTCTCCTATCCTGTGGCATCCACAACCCGGGAGGAAATAACCCCGGGTATTCGAAGTCGTTCGACTGCTCATCCAGGCAACGACGGGCGTTGCGCGTTCGTGCAGCTTGTTTCTGTTGCTCATCATTCCATCCCTGAATGTGTGAAGCAGTAAGCGGCGTGATTATGCTGAAGAGTGTCATGCCGTTCGGTGCAGGCTTGCATCAGCCACATTCAGACTAGGCAGGGAAACCATCCTGTGCAATAGCCATTTCAGGGTTTCACCGTTCGGGTTTACAGTACCGTGGCCTCGTTCACCTAAATCGGTATTGACGCATGGCAGCGTCTCGGTTACTTTTTTCACACCCTCACTGACATGGAATAGTCATGGTGAAAACTCGCACTTGCCTTTTGCTGTTTCTGTGTATCCTGCTGCCATTGCCAATGTATGCGCTAGCAGCGGTGGAGACAGAACCACCGTCTTTTACAGCACTTTATCGCCATTGGCATGAGCCTTCAGACACACTGCTGGATGAAGCCCGAGTCACCTACAGCTCTCAAGGGCTTCGCGTCGAGCAGCTGATTGGTGATTCCGGCAATGTTTTCATTGCCAACTATGCTGAAGACGCTTTCTGGTTTCTCGACCGAAAACGACACCTCGTGCATGCCATTCCTGTCATCGAAAGTCCTGTTGTGGCGACGGATGAGGCGACGGATCCAGCAATGGTTGGTGCTGTGCAGAATCAGCCCACGCAAGCTTCCCGTGTTTTTTCGAAAATACAAGTAGAGCCCTGTGAGGGGTTGGAGAAAGTGTCGCTTGGAAGCTCGATTTTCCAGGGACGTGCCGTGCAACGCTGGTCTTGTCTGTTCGATGGCGAGCCGGTTGAAGAGCACTGGTACGCAGAAAATCCAGGTGTCGTGGTGCGCATTGCAACCCGTGACGGGTTCGTCAGCGAGCTGACGGAAATTCACAAGCGTCATGCCGCATCTGCTTATTTCAGGCCTCCGTCACATTATCGGCCTGTTGAAATTGAGGAACTGATCAACCCCGCTGTGCCAATCAGTTCCTATATCGAGAAGAAAAATGGCCAGCTTTGATACGAAAGTTCAGTTTTTCCATGATGGAGCATACAAATATGGATATTCCCCATTGATACGACACCTGCATTCAGGTTGAAATCTGGCCGCCCGTCACGTCTTGGGTCGTCAACAAGAAGTAGTCCTCATCGTCATCTGCTGGCTTGCAGAAACACCCGAAAAACCAAGCGCAGTTGTCTCGGTAATCAACTTTCATTTGCACAAGGAGATAAGCAATGAAAACAGTAAATACAACAAAAGGCACCACTGGTCTGTCTGAAAATACCCGAAGAATAAAGGGGCAAGGCTTAACGGAGTACATAATCATCGTTGCCCTGATAGCCATTGCCTCGATTGTTGCCGTCAGCTTTTTCGGATCCAGTGTCAAGGCAAGTTTTCTGTCGCTGGGTTCCGATCTGGTGGGTGGCGAAGCAGTCAACCGCACTGAAATCGTCCAGGAAAATTTCAATGCGGCGGAAGAGAAAGCCAAAGCCAAGGTAACCCTCAAGAACTACAACAACTAATTCCGGTAAACGGAGAATTGCCGGAGCAGTGACTGGCACATGACGTCTCGCCAGTCGGTGAGACTGACAGCCAGTCACTGATTCGTAACACTCATTGCAGCGGAGGCAATGACGATGAAACGCCAGGAAGGACAGGTACTACCGCTGGGGCTGGCTTTGCTGGTGTTCGGCATGCTCGGAGCCTACGTCCTGTTCAACACAGGTCAGGTGGCAACCGACAAGATGAAGCTGGCCAATACGGCCGATGCGGCTGCCTATAGTGGCACGCTCTGGCAGGCGCGAGCCCTGAATTTCCAGTCTTATACCAATCGCGCCATGGTCGCCAATCAGGTGTCTATCGCGCAGGCCGTGACATTGCAGTCATGGGTTGCCTATGGTGCTGTTGCCAGCGAAAACGTCGCCACCTTGCTCAAGCCGGTTCCGGTGTTCAATGTGGTCAGCGAGGGTGTGCAGCGGGGGCTGGAAGTCGTCGAAAACATGGTTTCCCCGGTGGCCAATGCCATGGTGAGCGTGGTCGATGTGGTCAACCGTGGACTGTCACTGTCTCAGGAAGCCATGTTTGTCAGCACGTTCGTGGCCACACCGGATGTGATTCGCTCGGTTGTCAACGAAACCGACGAACGGTTCGAGATAAACACGGGGTTCAGCGGCGTCGGATTAGCCGATAACCTTCAGCAATGGCGATCTTTCACTGAAGGTTTTTCCAAGGATGATCTGGCCGCCATGGATGAGCGTGTGCAGATGATCAACGATTCGCGCGACGGTTTCAGTCAGAAGCGCAACTGGAAGTTCTTCGATCACTGGTTTTATTCCACACCACTGACACGCCACCAGATACGTCGGGAGGGCACAACGGAGCTCATTCGCGTCAACTCACAGGACGGTATTCAGTGGGAATGGAAAGCCAAGGACACCATGGCTTTGCATAATCGCCTTTGGCACTGGAAAGGAACCAAGCGTTACGAAGTACCTATCGGCTGGGCCGAAGCCTTTGCGAATTCCGCCAATGCCGGTCGCACCATAGAACCCGGTGCCTGTACTCACGCCTGGGCAATGTTTCAGGGAGATTGCTCACGCTTTCTGGGGATGAACCGGCTCAGTGAGTATCTTGCTGATCTCGGTGTGCGCTCCTTGCAAGGCCAGGAAACTCGGATTGCCATGCGCAATTATACCGGCGTGCAGGCCTATCGCTCGTTGAGCGAGACAACCATCGCCGAGGGTAAACCCGAGATCAGCCTGAAGGTCGAGGTCGCTCTACCCACGGATGCTATCAAGGGGACTGATGCACTGGGGTCCCGAGGACAGTTCGAAGCGCCGTTGGAAGCCCCCGGCGACAAGTTGACCAGCGTCAGCGTCGCGGAGGTCTTCTACCAACGGCCCGATACGGATATGCCGGGCAGAGCTGACATGCCGCTGGAACCTGCCAACGGCTACAACCCCTATTGGAGTTCGAGGTTGAGTCCAGTGTCATCGGCTGATCGACTACTGGCGTTTTCCCTGCGCGGAGACAGTGGTTCAACCAGCACGCCGGGATCGGCCGAAGGTGGTTTGCCTGATTCAACGACGACACTATCTGATTACAACGAAAACGGCACTTCCAGTAGTAATGGCTCGGGCTCTGGCAATTCTGGGGCTGGTGGTTCAAGCGGCAATGGGGAGACTGTCGCAGCTGGCGGTACTACCGACACAGCGAACACAGCGAACACAGCGAACACAGGGACCGCATCACTTTCGTCCAGTGAGGCAGGTCATGTTCAGGATTTCGAGACGGTGGCAGCTGCACAGGTGACGGGTGAGCTGGACCAGTTACGTCAGGACGTCGAGGATCAGCTGGTAGCGGTCCTGCGCGATCAGGTAGGCGACATGTTGGCAGGCGCTGTTTCCCGTAGCTACGGCGGAAACGCCGAGAGCCTGGAAGAACTGGGGGGAGAGCTTGAACAGATGGCACTCGACCAGGTTGGGGAGCTTGCGTCAACCGAAGCAGCTCGACCGTTCATCGAGGCCGTCGATGAAGCGGCTGCCATGGCAGAGACTCTGGAAGAGGAGTTTCGAGCCATTCGCCAGACAATAGTCAATGGATTTGGAGACACATTCGAGCGAATGAACGCCGATATGGCCGAGGAGGTAGGCCGGATGGAATCCAGTATAGAAGCGTATGAAGAACAGCTCCTGAATAGTGAGCTCAGTCTGACTGCACGAAGAACGGCCGAGGATGCCATTCGTACGTTGAACGAGGAGATTCTGGCGGCACAACTGACATTCAAGGAGGATCTGGCAGAAGGCCTCATGGAGATCGTCAATGGTTCTACCGACCTGTATGTCATGAGTCTGGATGAGGCGCGGTATCTGGTGGATGAGTTCCTGCGCACCGAAGAGGACGAAATCCAGTTGCCGTGGATGGAAACCGTCGAAGAGGACGATACCGATGATTGATTCAAAGGGAATGGAAAATGGTAGTGCCTTGGTCGAGGCCACCATCCTGATGGTTGTTCTGGTTCCTCTGCTGTTCGGTGTAGTCATGATCGGCAACTTGATCGATCTGAAGCAGACCAGTGAACAGGCAGGACGATATGCAGCCTGGGAAGCCACGGTATACCCATCCTCCGGGCCCGGTGGCACGAGGCCAGCGTCTGTCAGAGAGCGCTTTTTTGGTGACCCTGCAAATACCTTGTCTTCCCATGCGAGTGAAGCAGGTACAAACACCTTGTGGGGCGAGTCCGATACGAGTGAGGATCGCAGCTGGGCCGGGAAGACCGCCGTGAGTATTGACGAGTCGACCGTTCTGGCTGGCAACTTTCAACACGGTGTTGGAGATTCGACGGTTGCGATGCGTGTCGGGGAGACGGCAGGCGAGGCGGGAACGGTTCTGGAGGGGCTCGGTGGCAACAGCTGGGGTCTGACTAGCAACGGCCTGGTCAAATCCTCCATCGGGGTACAGGTGAAGGCCAATGAGTGGTTGAGCGGAGATGGTGCGCAGGACTGCGGAGCCAATGGCAATGTTGCCTGTCTGCAAAGTAGTTCGGTCATTCTGGTCGATGGCTGGAGTGCATCCAGCGATGATCAGGCACGTCGACGTGTTCGTTCCCTGGTACCAGCTTCGGCCTTGCAGCCGCTGGGTGATGCGGTGTCCAAGGTTGGACATCTGCCGATGTTCAAGGAGCTGAAGCAGCTTGATGGTGCCTTTGGTCATGTGGATATGGGCGTTCTGCCGGAGTACGCACGATGAGATTGAACTGCAACATGGCCTTCATGGCTCTCACCGTACTGACTCACTGTTTCATGTCTGGGTCAGCCATGGCCGCGAGTACCGCTGAGCGACTATCGCAACTCGTCGTGCCGTTTGATGCGAAGGTCTTGTCCGTTGGCAGCAACGTAGAGCACAACGGCCAGATAGTGTCGATGGCGACTTTCGAATCACCGTCATCGCTCAACGATACTGTCGCCTTCTATCGAGACCTGTGGTCTCAGGAGCAGGCAAACGGCATACCGGGCATGGTTGAAAATCGGGCGGGTCAGTGGTTGATCATTGGTCAACTGCAGGATGGCTTTCAGAATGTGCTGCAACTGAACATGGAAGATCCCCATCGGAGTGAGGGTTTCCTCTCGGTCATGCAGCTGCAAGCTGGCAGCCGATCGCCGTTGTCCGGTACCGTCTTGCCCGGTATGGAGCGCGTATCCACGACACGCTCATTCGATGGAGGCAGAGGGTCTGAGATATCCGTCTATCTGTCGGCTGAACCGGTAGAGCCGCTTGCACGCCAGCTGAGCGGGTTCTGGCAAAGCAAAGGATGGACCCTGGTATCCGATGAGCCATATGCACAAAGCCGAGTGCTGTTGCTCAACCGGAAGACGGCACAGCTTGAAATCGTGATCAGCCAATCATCCGGTGAAGGAACGCTGGTAGTGATGAATGAGGTTGATGACCATGACTGATGGTGTAGCGGTTGCAGGCTTGCATCAAAGGGGCTCTGCCAGTGTCGAGTATGTCCTCTTGACGCTGACGGTGGTCGGCATTCTGTTCCTGCCTTTGCCGGGTATGGACGAATCACTGGTAAACACGTTGGTTTCAGCCTTACGTCAGTTCCAATCCAATACGACGTTCCTGCTTTCACTCCCATGAATTCACCTGTAATGCATTTTCCGGATAGCTGCCGATGATTGATCAAATGTCTCGTGGTACTCGCGTAAAAGGGCGTCCGGGAAAACAGATCCTGATGTTTGTGTTGTCGCTGGCGCTGGGTGGTGGCGGTGTCTACTACTCCAAGCAATATATTGAAGAGCAGGTGTCCTACTACAAGGGGCAGCTGGACAAGACGGAGCCCATGGTCGATGTGGTGGTGCCGAATCGGGCCATGGTGCGAGGAGAGATCTTGCTGTCCAGTGATTTATCCGTGAGGCAGATTCCTGAAAAATACGCTGATTCCAATACGGTCAATGGCAGCAACTACGAGGTTGCGATCGGTCAGCGTATCGACTTTGATATCGATGAGGGACGCCCCCTTTTATGGGCTCACCTGGAAGGCGGGCTGACCCCCACATTCAGTGGCAAGGTGGAAGACGGCTTGCGTGCCATGACCGTCAGGGTCGACGAGATCAATTCCATCTCGGGTTTTCTGCAACCCAAGGACAAGGTGGACCTGTTCCTGAGTTTCGGCGTTGGCGCCAAGCAGCAGATATTGCCACTGATTCAACGCCTGAATGTCATCGCAACGGGCGTGCAGACAATGGTGGACAAGTCCTCTGGGGGCACTACCCGTAACTTCTCCACCATTACCGTTCACGTCAGCCCTGAGGATGGACAGAGAATCACACTGGCGCAACAGGTGGGCAAGTTGACGGCGATGTTGAGAAACCCGGATGACGAGGCACCTGTGAGTGAAACACCAATGACAGTCAGTCAATTGCTGAATATGGAACCCGCTGTGAAGTCCGAGCCGGTCGTCGCCAGCAGACCCAGAGCGGTGGTGAAGAAAGAGCCCGGTATCGAGTTCATTATTGGAGGCCGTTGATGAATCACCCCATGAAAAGCCGCTCCAAATGGCTACTGCTCTTTGCGCTAGTGATGCCGAGTGGCTATACGCAGCTCCACGCGGATGATAATGAAGGCTGGTTCGAGATCAGCCGAGGCGCGGTGCTGAGCAGTGTGTCGCCTGCAGTAGTACCTGTGAGTGCAGGCGGAAGTGAATGGGCACGTGTGGGTGCAAGTGCAAGTGCAAGTGCAGCGACAGGAGCAGCCGTGTCACTGGCAGATGAGGAATTGCTCCCGCGCGGTCAGTCGACTACGCGCACACCACTACCGCACAACGGTTGGCAGGCAGTCCCAAGTATTCGTCACGATCGCATCAACGCGCTGGATGCACCACGCTCCACCGGATCAGCTCGGCAGGTGACTCAGAAAGCCCCTGATGTACCAGGAGCATCTCAATCAGCTTGGAATGCCAGGTCGCAAAACGTCGTGCCATCGGAATCGATATCGCAGGACGTCCTGTCAATGGCCAAGGCATCTCATGGCAATGCTGCTGGCCATCAACTTGAGCAATCGGCAAATATGGCTGGGTACGCCGCCGAGCCATTGATTCTGTCGCGTGGAGAAATTCAGGAATTCAGTGGCAGACGTT
>CBDUIJ010000045.1:0-25172 GCA_965367215.1 uncultured Granulosicoccus sp. | reverse complement strand
GCCAGATCGATGGTCCAGTCGACGCCCAGTCCGTCGCAACCGGTGTCGGCCATGATGTCCAGCCATTGTCCGCCGTTCTTGGTGAACAGCACAACGGGCACCTTGCGGCCATCGGCCTTGCGAGTCAGGCCGTCGACGATCTGCTGCATGTAGCGCAGGGAAAATTCGCGATAGTCGGCAGGAGAGAGTACGCCACCCCAGGTATCGAAAATCATCAGAGACTGAGCACCGGCTTCCACCTGTGCGTTGAGATAGCTGATGACCGACTGTGCCGTCTTGTCCAGCATCTCGTGGAGCAGGGCAGGGTCGGAGAACATCATGCCCTTGATCTTGGAGAAATCCTTGGTGCCGCCGCCTTCAACCATGTAGGTGGCCAGAGTCCAGGGGCTGCCAGAGAAGCCGATCAGAGGAACACGGCCGTTGAGTTCGCGGCGAATGGTGCTGACAGCATCCATGACATAACGCAGCTTGTCGGTCGGGTCGGGTACAGGCAGTTTCTCGACATCGGCACGAGTGCGCACCGGATTGGAGAATTTGGGGCCTTCGCCTGTTTCGAAATGCAGGCCCAGTCCCATGGCATCGGGAATGGTGAGGATGTCGGAGAACAGGATGGCAGCATCCAGATTGAAGCGATCAATCGGCTGCAGCGTGACTTCACAAGCCAGTTCGGGGTTGCTGCACAGTGACATGAAGTCGCCTGCCTGCTGACGCACTCGCAGGTATTCAGGCAGGTAACGACCAGCCTGACGCATCACCCAGACGGGCGTGCGTTCCGTGTCCTCGCGGTTCAGGGCGCGAAGGTAAAGGTCGTTCTGCAGGGCAGCAGTCATAGATACATTGAACTGGACGACCGTCAGGCAGTGACGGTGTTGGGGGAGCTTTGAGCAGCCTTCTCGGTGGCGAGGTACTGCACGATGCCTTCGGCGGCGTTACGGCCTTCGAAGACGGCCGTGACCACCAGGTCGGACCCTCTGACCATGTCGCCACCGGCAAACACCTTGGGGTTGCTGGTCTGGTGCATGATGGCCGCGTTGCCCGGGGCAACCACTCGCCCGCGGTCGTCGGTATCGATGCCGAATTCAGTAAACCACGGAGCCGGGTTGGGGCGAAAACCGAAAGCGATCAGTACGGCATCGGCCGGAATGACTTCTTCGGTCTCGGGTACGACTTCCGGCATGCGGCGACCGCGATCGTCGGCAGCACCCATACGGGTCGTGACCACCTTGACGCCGGTAACTTCACCGGAGTCGGAGCCGACCAGTTCAACCGGCTGTCGGTTCCACAGAAACTGTACGCCTTCTTCCTTGGCATTCTTCACCTCACGGCGAGAACCCGGCATGTTCTTCTCGTCACGACGATAGGCGCAGGTAACCGATTCGGCACCCTGGCGAATGGAGGTGCGATTGCAGTCCATGGCGGTATCACCACCACCGAGTACCACGACCTTCTTGCCATCGAGGTTGACGAAGTTGTCCTTGTTCTCATCCCAGCCGTACTGATAATTGACGTTGGAAATCAGGAAGGGCAGGGCTTCATGGACGTTTGTCAGGTCTTCACCTTCAAAACCGCCGCGCATGGAGGTGTAGGTACCCATGCCCAGGAAGACAGCATCGTATTCATCCAGAAGTTGCTGGAAAGGGATGTCCTTGCCGATTTCGGTGTTCAACACGAATTCGACGCCCATCTCTTCCATGATTTCCTGGCGGGTGAAAACCACTTCCTTTTCCAGCTTGAACGGGGGGATGCCGAAGGTCAGCAGTCCGCCAATCTGGGAATACTTGTCGAATACCACCGCCTTGACGCCGTTGCGGGTCAGTACGTCGGCACAACCCAGGCCCGCGGGGCCGGCGCCGATGATGGCGACTTTCTGCCCGGTAGGGACGACACCAGACATGTCCGGGCGCCAGCCTTGCTTCAGCGCTTCATCGGTAATGTATTTCTCGATGGAGCCGATGGTGACGGCACCGAAGCCGTCGTTGAGCGTGCAGGCGCCTTCGCACAGACGATCCTGCGGGCAGACACGGCCACACATCTCAGGCAGTGAATTGGTCTTGTGTGACAGTTCGGCGGCTTCGAACAGATTGCCTTCGGCAACCAGTTTCAGCCAGTTGGGAATGTAATTGTGTACAGGACACTTCCATTCGCAATAGGGATTGCCGCAGGCCAGGCAGCGTTCTGACTGGCCGGCTGCCTTCTCGGGGGAGAACTGTCCGTAGATTTCATTGAAATTCTTGATGCGGACAGCTGCCTTGACCTTCTTGGGGTCCTTCCTGGGCAGGTCGAGAAACTGAAATGTCGTGTCACTCATGGAATTATCTCTGCTGAGGCATCAAAAGGAACAGGATCAGCCGTTCAGGCGATCCTTGATCGACTTGCTGACGACGCTCATGTCAGCGCGGCCTTGCATTTTCGGCTTCACAATGGCCATGACCTTGCCCATGTCCTTGACCGAAGTGGCCTCGGTTTCAACGATGGCGCCATCGATCAAAGCCAGTATTTCGGCCTCGCTCATGGCTTCGGGCAGGTAGGTCTGGATCAGTGCGGCTTCAGACTCTTCCTGGGCGACGAGATCGTCACGACCGGCGGCTGAATACTGACTGATGGACTCGCGGCGCTGCTTCAGCAGTTTGTCGAGTATGGCAATGGTTGCGGTCTCATCAAGCTCGATGCGTTCATCGACTTCTTTTTGCTTGATGGCAGCTGACATCAGGCGCAACGTGGCAAGGCGAGGTTTATCGCCTGCTTTCATCGCAGTCTTGATGTCATCCAGAACGCGTTGACGGGTATCACTCATCACGTGGATCCGAAGGACAGCTAGAAGGGATGCGCACGGTAAAACCGTTGAGATTGACTCAACCTGAGGCGGTGCCGACGCACACTAAGTTATAGGTACTGCAAAAGCGGTGGAGCTGACTTCACTCTACCAGCAAAACAGATGCAATCAACCGGGACACACTGTGCCCGGTTGGCATCAGTCTTAATTCTACGAGCTCAGTACAGTCGAACGCGACGTGAAGACTCTTTGGAGACCTTCTTCTGGTGACGTTTGACGGCCGCTGCTGCCTTGCGCTTACGCTCGGTAGTGGGCTTCTCATAGAATTCACGGCGGCGAGTCTCAGTGAGAACTCCAGCTTTTTCACATGATCGCTTGAAGCGACGCAGTGCCATTTCGAAAGGCTCGTTTTCTTTGACGCGTACTGAAGGCATTAATGAATTACTCGGTGAATCGCGGAAAGTTCTCTAGTATAACGGTTTTCGGTCCAATTGCTCAAGGTACACGAAAAATCAGATATGTCGAATTGGCGATATCTTCTCGATTGATACAAAATTCGCGTGCCCAGGCTGTCTCTGGCCCGTCCCGGAACCGGGTCAGAGCGGCCGTCAGCGAACAAACTTTAGTGAAAAGTAACGCATCTGCAGTAGTCGGAAAGCCCCGGTGCTCGGTTGAAGGCCGAAAAGCTGCTGTTACACTCGCCGGATTTTGCGGAAACTCGAATGATTACTCTCGGAATCGAGAGCTCCTGTGATGAAACAGGGCTGGCTCTCTATTGTACCGAGCGGGGCCTGTTGTCCCATGCTCTGTTCAGCCAGGTGGATCTGCACGCTCTATATGGTGGCGTGGTGCCCGAGCTGGCCTCACGCGATCACGTCAGACGTCTGGTGCCGCTGACCCGACAGGTCTGTCAGGAGGCCGGTATACAGCTGGCAGATATCGAGGGTGTGGCCTATACCGCCGGGCCGGGGCTGGCAGGCGCGCTGCTGACGGGGGCCATGATGGCTCGCGGACTGGCCTGGGCTCTGCAATGTCCGGCGCTGGGTGTGCATCATCTGGAAGGTCATGTGCTGGCCCCCATGCTGGAGCCGGAGGCACCGAGGTTTCCGTTCATCTGTTTGCTGGTATCCGGTGGGCATACGCAGCTCATTCATGTGCAGGCACCGGGCGACTATCGATTGCTGGGAGAATCCATTGACGATGCCGCCGGTGAAGCCTTCGACAAGACGGCCAAGATGCTCGGTTTGTCATACCCGGGCGGTCCGGCTCTGTCAAAGCTGGCCGAGTCGGGTGATCGCACGGCCGTCCCCTTGCCTCGACCAATGATGGATCGTCCGGATCTGGACTTCAGCTTCAGTGGTTTGAAAACAGCGGCGATAACCCGTTACAAGGCCTTCACCGGCAAGGCTGAGGTCGACGATGAGCAGCTGGCGCAGTTCAAGGCCGATCTGGCGGCAGGTTTCGAGCAGGCGGTGGTTGATGTGCTGATCGGCAAGAGCCAGAGGGCCCTGCGTCAGACAGGCTTGTCGCGACTGGTCATTTCAGGGGGCGTCAGTGCCAATCGCCAGCTGCGCCAGGCGGCTGACGCGCTCGTGGCCGATGGGGTGCAGGTGTACTACCCGCGACTGGAATTCTGTACCGACAACGGCGCCATGATTGCTCTGGCCGGAGCCAGTCGTCTGCTGCGTGGTGAGAGCAGCGATCTGGCGGTCAGCGTCAAGCCTCGCTGGCCGCTCGAGTCCTTGATGGCCTGACGCGTTTTGAATGCGTTCTGGCGCGGCGTTCAGCTTTTCTTGCCGATAAGCGGTTCGGTTCCGTTCAGCAGTCTCTGGATATTGCCCCGGTGGGTGTAATAGAGAAAGGCGCCGATGACGACAAAGCCGACGGCGAAGGTCTGATGGCCTTCGAACAACAGATAGACAGGCACCAGAGCAAAGGTGACCAGGGCTGCCAGTGAAGAGCGCTTGAAGGCGAGACTGACGGCCAGCCAGGTCAGCAAGGCCAGAGCGCCCACTGACAAGTCCAGGCCGAGCAGGGCACCGAGCGCCGTCGCCACGCCCTTGCCACCTTCGAAATTGAAGAATATCGGGTAGAGGTGGCCGAGGAAGGCTGCCAGTGCTGCCAGAGCGATGGTGGCGGGGTGGTCGAACAGGCTGGCGGTGATAGCAACGGGCGCAAAGCCTTTCAGACCATCGCCGAGCAGGGTGAGAATGGCGGGCAGTTTGCCACCGACGCGCAGCACATTGGTGGCGCCGGGATTTCCCGACCCTGCCGTGCGCGGATCTTCAAGCCCCATGGCGCGGCAGACCAGAATGGCGGCGGATACGGAGCCTGCAAGGTAGGCAAGTACAGCCACGAACAGGGCGGGTATGGCAAGATCTGCGCTGAACACAAGTAGCGGGTGTCTGGTTGAGTTGGCACCACTATATAAGAATCGTGACGACGGAATAAATGCCTGATGGCAAATCAAGACAGAAAAGGGGTTTCACCTTGTCCTGCGCGAGCCGGCAGGTCATGAGCCAGAACGCATGAGTACGCTGATACAGCCGGGCCCGATGGCGCTGGTGCGCCGTCATTTTCAGAAGGCGGACGCCGGATTCGATGCGCATGCAGCGGTTTTCGAAACCGTCGGCGAGAGGCTGCGGGAGCGGCTTGATCTGCTGGCCATCGAGCCGCAGAGAGTGCTGGATCTGGGATGTCGCAGCGGCTACCAGCTGGAAGAGTTGCAGCGGCGCTATCCGCAGGCGCAGATTGTCGGCGTCGATCCTGCACCGGGACAGACTGTCACGACGGGTGAATCGTGGTCGCGCTGGTTGCGACGGCCCTGGACATCGGTACGCACCAGTCTGCAGGCTCCGGCAAATACACCCTGTACGCTGGCCTGCGACCCGCATGCCTTGCCGTTTGCCGATGGCAGTTTCGATCTGGTGGTATCCAATCTGCTGCTGCCCTGGTGTCATTCGCCACACCGGGTCTTTGAAGAAGTCGCCAGAATCCTGACGACCGGCGGTGCTTTCTTCTTTACCAGTGCAGGACCCGACACCCTGCTCGAGTACCGCGCGGCCTGGGCCACCATCGACAGCCATCTTCACGGATTCGGGCTGATAGACATGCACGATCTGGGTGACACGCTGATGGCGTCCGGATTCGCAGCTCCGGTGCTGGACAGGGATAATCTGCGAGTCGACTACCCATCCATTCGAGCCCTGCAGAACGAGTTGCGTGAACTGGGTGCAGTCAATATCGCCAATGGCAGGCGTTACGGCCTGATGTCACCCAGTGTGAGACAGGCTCTGGATTCTGCCACTGCAGATGACGAGCGCTTTGCCGTTACATTGGAATTGGTGCAAGGTCATGGCTGGAAGGGTGAGCTGGCCTTGCCGGGGCGGCGTGCCGGGGATGAATACCGGGTGTCGGCCGATAGTCTGCGCGGCAGTTGGGACAGGACCCGGGGTGGTGCGCCGGAAGAATAGCTGGGTGATATGTTGGCTGCAGTGGTACACAAGCAGTCAACCATCTTTCTCCTGTCACCGTACAATAGGGCAGGTGGTGTTTGACAAGTTCCTTCGTGGTCAACAAGCAGTCAGCCAATGATCGAAATACAGGATGACAAGGGCACGACATTACGAATCATCGTGATGGCCAATCGTTCCATGAGCTGGCGCCAGAATCTTTACCTGGCAGCCACACTCGGTTTCGTCTGTATGGGCATGGCGATTGCGATGGCCTGGTTCGGTATGTGGATGATCCTGCCGTTTGCGGGAGCCGAAGTCGTGTTGATTGTTGTCTGCCTCTATCTGACACAGAAAAGATTGTCCAGAAAAGAGGTAATCACGGTCGACAATGAGGCGATTCGTCTCGAGTGGGGCTACAATCATCCCGAAGTCACTGTAAACTTGCCGCGCCAGTGGAGCAGGTTGGCTTACAGTTTTCCCGATAGCGTGTTCGAAGTGGGTCATCTTAGTGTGGTTGCTCATGGCGAGCGGTATGCCTTGGGTAACTGTCTCAACAAGGATGAGAAGCGAGCACTCTACGTAGAGTTGAAGTCCGCTCTGGCGCGCTAGTCGCGTGTCGGAGCCTTGGTTGGCAAAGGTCAGGTGCAATCAGCAGTTACGCGGTAGCAGCATCACGGCTCGATGAGTCAGGGTGCAACGTTATTTGAAAGCTTGCATTGATTGTTTCATTCGGTTGATAATTTCAGTAATACATCTTGGAGAATGGTTATGACGTCTAACGTTAGTCGTTGGGCGCTTCTGTCATTGGTCCTGCTCATGATGCCTCTTGGGGCATGGGCTGACTGGGGAGCGTTGAACATGCCGAAAGGCGTTACAGAAATCAGTAACGAGGTTCATACCTTGCACATGCGGATTTTCTACGTATGTGTTGCTATCGGTGTGGCTGTGTTTGGCGTAATGATCGTTTCCATGTTTCTGCACCGCAAGTCACGTGGCCACAAGCCCGCCGACTTCCATGAAAGCACCACGGTTGAAATCGTCTGGACTGTCGTGCCGTTGGTCATCCTGATCGCCATGGCCATTCCGGCAGCTCGCGTTCTCATCAAGATGGAAGATTTCACCGATTCGGAACTCTCCATCAAGGTCACCGGATATCAGTGGCGCTGGCGCTACGATTATCTGGACAGCGGCGTCTCTTTCTACAGTCAGTTGAAGAGCGACCATAACCTTGCTCGACAGCAGGGTGCCGATGTCGATCTGGCCACCGCCTTCCCGGGCGAGTCGTTCAATGGCGAAGAAGATGTCTACCTGCGGGAAGTCGACAACGAGCTGGTGGTACCGGTAGGCAAGAAAATTCGTTTTCTGCACACCTCTGCCGATGTCATTCATTCCTGGTGGGTTCAGGATCTGGCCATCAAGAAAGATGCGATTCCAGGCTTCATCAACGAGAACTGGGCGCGCATCGAAGAGCCTGGTGTCTATCGCGGTAAATGTGCCGAGCTGTGCGGACGAGACCATGGCTTCATGCCGGTCGTTGTACGTGCAGTACCCCAGGACGAATACGATGCCTGGATTGCCGACCAGCAACTGGCCATGGCCTCCAAGGGCGATGAGTCAGAGCGTCAGTGGAATCACGAAGAACTGGTTTCTGCGGGCGAGCAGGTCTATCAGGCCAACTGCATGAGCTGTCATCAGGCCGAAGGCCAGGGCATTCCCGGCATGTTTCCGGCCATTGCAGGCAGCGACGTGGCTACCGGCAGTATCGACAAGCATCTGAGTACGGTCATGAACGGTGTCGAAGGCACCATGATGTCACGCTTCTCCGAAGTACTGTCCGATGCGGATATCGCAGCCGTCATCACCTACCAGCGCAATGCGTTCGGCAATGGCACCGGCGATACACTGCAGCCTTCACAGGTTCAGTCACTGCGAACCGGCATGACGGCTGACAATGGCTTGACTCTGCCGAGCAAGGTCGCTTCCATGCCAGAATTGAACTCAAACACGGGAGTCAACTGATGAGTACTTCAGACGTCACTCACCACACACCAGGCGAGCAACATGATCATCACGATGATCATGACCATCACGGCCCTGCGCCAGGCCTGATGCGTTGGGTCACCACGACCAACCACAAGGATATCGGTACGCTCTACCTGTGGTTCTCACTGCTGATGTTCTTCATCGGTGGCGCCATGGCATTGGTCATCCGTGCGGAATTGTTCCAGCCGGGCATCCAGATCGTGGATCCGATGTTCTTCAACTCCATGACGACCCTGCACGCGATTGTCATGATCTTCGGTGTGGTCATGCCGGCATTCGTTGGTCTGGCCAACTGGATGATCCCCATGATGATCGGTGCACCGGACATGGCTCTGCCACGTCTGAACAACTGGTCTTTCTGGATCATGCCGTTCGCCTTCATCATCATGCTGTCCACGCTGTTCATGGACAGTGGTGGCCCGGCTGGTGGCTGGACGCTGTACCCGCCGCTGGTTCTGCAGATGGGTGACAGTTTTGCCTTCGTGATCTTCGCTATCCATTTCATGGGTATCTCGTCTGTCATGGGTTCCATCAACATCGTGGCAACCATCTTCAACATGCGCGCGCCTGGCATGACGTTCATGAAGATGCCCATGTTCGTATGGACCTGGCTGATCACGGCCTACCTGCTGATCGCCACCATTCCTGTATTCGCCGGTGCGGTCACCATGCTGCTCACCGACCGTTACTTCGGCACCAGCTTCTTCAGTGCTGCAGGTGGTGGTGATCCGGTCATGTTCCAGCACATCTTCTGGTTCTTCGGTCATCCAGAGGTGTACATCCTGATCCTGCCGGCCTTCGGTATCGTGTCTTCCATCATTCCGACCTTTGCGCGCAAGCCTCTGTTCGGCTACGACTCCATGGTGTATGCAACTGCCTCCATCGCTTTCCTGTCGTTCATCGTGTGGGCTCACCACATGTTCACTACAGGTATGCCGCTGGCGGGGGAGCTGTTCTTCATGTTCTCGACCATGATGATCTCGGTGCCCACGGGCGTTAAGGTCTTCAACTGGGTCGCTACCATGTGGCGCGGATCCATGACATTTGAAACGCCCATGCTGTTTGCCATCGGCTTTGTGATCATGTTCACCATCGGTGGTCTGTCAGGTCTGATGCTGGCCATCACACCTGCCGATATCCAGTATCACGACACGTATTTCGTGGTTGCTCACTTCCACTACGTACTGGTGCCGGGCGCTGTGTATTCACTCATGGCGGCCACTTACTACTGGCTGCCGAAGTGGACTGGCAACATGTATGACGAGAAGCTGGGCAAGATGCATTTCTGGATCTCTACCATTTTCGTCAACGTCCTGTTCTTCCCCATGCATTTCGTCGGTCTGGCGGGTATGCCACGTCGTATCCCTGACTACAGCCTGCAGTTCGCGGACTGGAACATGATTGCCACCATCGGCGCATTCGGCTTCGGTTTCAGCCAGCTGATGTTCGTGTACATCATCGTCAAGTGCGTCAAGGGTGGTGAGAAGGCAACCGATGAGGTCTGGGAAGGTGCACGTGGTCTGGAATGGACTGTTGCTTCTCCTGCGCCATATCACACATTCGAAACAGCTCCGGAAATCAATCCGGGTACTGTTACTCGATAAGTGTGAGTCAGGAACATGCGGACAACTCAAATCATGAGTGAAGGGCAAGCACCAGAGTCGAACGTCCGGGAGCAGAAGGCCGCTCCCGGTTTCTTCCGACGGTATCGCCTGCCGCTGTTCCTGGCGGTGGTGGCGCTGTGCCTTTATGCCGGCAGCATCATCTATATCCTGTACTTCCGGGGGCAGGTAGCGTGAGTGACGTCGCCAGCGAGACTGCATCAGAGACGCCGAAACCACGATCACATGGTCTGGTAGCCGGCAAAATGCTGCTGCTCGCCTGCGGCATGTTCGGTTTTGGTTATCTGATGGTGCCGTTGTACGACATCGTCTGTGACATCACCGGACTCAACGGCAAGACAGGGCGCGTCAGTGTCAGTGAAGTCGCTGAGGCTGCGCCAGTGGAGGATCGCGAGATCATTGTCGAATTCACTGCCAGCATCAACCAGAGCGGATCCTGGGTCTTCCGACCGGATGCCAAGACCATGACGGTGAAGCCTGGCACGCTGTATCACGCCAGCTATTACGCCGAGAATCTGTCGAATTCGCCGGTGGTTGCTCAGGCAACACCCAGCGTCACGCCTTTTTCCGCGGCGAAGTACTTCAACAAGACGGAATGCTTCTGTTTTACCCGGCAGGCATTCGAGGCCAAGGGCTCGATGCACATGCCGCTGACGTTCGTGATCGATCCGGATATTCCTTCCAATATCGATCGTGTAACCCTGTCGTACACGTTTTTCCGTTCGCCAGAACAAAGCTGATCTTTCGTATTCAATGACTATCCGGGCGCCAGCGCGCTCGCAAAGGACCTAGACATGAGTAGTGCCACAACAGCCTATTACGTCCCTCATTCAGCACGCTGGCCAATCGTCGGGTCGATCGGGCTGTTCATCTTCTTCTACGGATTTGCATCCTGGTTGAACGACGCGCCTTTCGGCAAGGAGATGTTCTTCCTTGGTGTCGGCGTCATGGTGTTCATGATGTTCGGCTGGTTCGGACAAGTCGCCAAGGAGAGTGAATCCGGCGCCTACAATACCCAGGTCGACTCATCCTTCCGACTGGCGATGATGTGGTTCATCTTCTCCGAAGTCATGTTCTTCGCAGCCTTCTTTGGCGCTCTGTTCTATGCACGTACCTTCTCCGGCCCCTGGATCGGTGGTGTGGGTGGTGGTGGTGCAGACATGACCAATGCGCTGCTGTATGAAGGGTTCGACTACGTCTGGCCAACAAACGGTCCCGGTGGTGTTGGCGGTAACTTCGAGCAGATGGGCTGGTTTGGACTGCCCCTGATCAACACATTGCTGCTGCTGACCAGTGGCGTTACCTGCACATTCGCACATCACGCTATTCGTGCCGGACACCGAAAGCCTTTCATCCTCTGGTTGCTGGCTACTGTCACACTGGGTTTCATCTTCGTCTTCCTGCAAGCCGAAGAATACATGCATGCCTATTCAGCCATGAACCTGACCATGAACAGTGGAATCTACGGCTCCACGTTCTACCTGCTGACCGGTTTTCACGGTTTTCACGTCACCATGGGTGCCATCATTCTGCTGGTCGTGATGATTCGCGCCATACGAAACCACTTCAGCGCAGAGAATCATTTTGCGTTTGAAGCCGCTGCCTGGTACTGGCACTTCGTCGACGTGGTCTGGTTGGGACTGTTCATCTTCGTCTACCTGGTCTGACCGGAAGTCGAAACTGTCCGGTAGCCTTTCCCTTATCCCTGACGAAGCGCTGGGAACGTCAGGTCAGAAAGGCACCAGGCAGACAGTTATCAAGAAAGGGCGAGATGATTCTCGCCCTTTTTTATTGGGAGCCGTGCAACACTGCAGTGGTGGACATGATGGGCAACGATAATTCCGTTACCCTCAGGCTCAGCTCAGGAGCCTTCTTCCACCCGCTTTCGGCCGCCGCTATTGAAGATAGACTTCTCCGGTGTCTCCGTATCCATGTTGTCGGTGGCCTCAGTGCTTGTCGACGCTGGGGCCTGGCCTGACATCGGGTTGGGATTCATTTCGATCATGCCGGTGGCCCCGGCAATCAACACGATGATGATGGCAAGGACAGACAGGCCAATTCGCACGGTCAGCGCATTGACGGTCCGGTTTGACTGCCCCTTGTCCTTGACCAGAAAGTACAGCCCGGTGAACAGGCTGATGATCACAAAGCACAACAGCAGAATAACGACGAATTTAACGAGTAGCATCAAGCAAGACCATGAGATTCCGTAACCACCAGTTTACTCCCAGACCTTGGGCGGTAGTGCTCTACGCAGTAATGCTGCTGTGCATGCTGTGGTTGGGAAACTGGCAGTTGGATCGCGCCGCCCTGAAGGTCTCCATGGCTGACGCTGCCGAGGCTTCGCGTCTTGCTGCGGCCGTCCCTCTGGCCGATGTCGACGATATCGAGTCTGCCGCCGGCACTTATACCCGAGTGTCGATCAGCGGCGAGTACGATGGAACACGTCAGCTTCTCTGGGATAATCGTACGTACAAGGGGCAGGCGGGTTTCGAGGTGCTGGTGCCGCTGCACCTTGCAAGCGGGCAGTGGGTGCTGGTCAACCGAGGCTGGATTGCACCGGGTCAGTCGCGCGCCGATCTGCCCGATGTCAGCCTGCCGGAGTCAGCCACAGTAGCCCCGGTGACGATCGAAGGCCTGTTGTCCAGACCGTCCAGAGGGTTTGCCAGTGGCGAGGCCCTGCCGCAGGAAGGTACGTGGCCGCGTCTACTTCAGTACCTGGATTACAAGGCCATCGGAGAGGCGCTCGGTGTACCGCTCTTGCCCGCATTGGTGCAGGCGCAGACCCTTGCCGAAGACGGATCTGACCGCACAGTATTGACTGCACGACCCGAATGGCTGATTGCCAACTGGCAACCGTCGGCATCGGGGCCTGCAAAACACTATAGTTACGCGTTTCAATGGTTTGCGATGGCCCTGGCATTGAGCATCATCTTTGTCGTCGTCAACACTCGCAAGTCAGGAACTGGATCTGACCAGAGAAAACAATCATGAGTGATACCGCCTCTCCCAAGAGCGAAGCCGACTACCCGGAAATCGATCCGGTCAAGCGTCGTGCGTCTCGCATCAAGCTGCTGACCATACTGGCGGTTTTCGCAGTGCCACTTATTCTGGCAACGATCTATCTGCAAGTGGTGAGAATGAGCGGTGGTGCGGTGGGTGATACCTCGCGCGGTCAGCTGATCAAGCCGGCAGTACCGCTGACAGCGTTCAGTCTGCAGACACCGGACGAGGAATTCAATCTGGAGAGCCTGTATGGCATCTGGACAATGTTGTATATGCCGGAAGGTGAGTGTCAGGATGCATGTAGAATAAGCCTCTACAACATGAGGCAGGTACGACTTGCGCTGAACCAGCGTATGGATCGTGTGCAGAGAGTGGTATTGGCAGAATCTGCCGATCAACTGGATGAATCATTGCTGGCAGAACACCTTGGCCTGATTGTCGCGTCAGGCACTCCGGCGGAACAGGCTGTTCTGAGAGATCAGGTACATGCCGCGGAATCCGCCATGGAACCTGTCACCGGTGCCATCTATCTGCTGGATCCGTTTGGTAATGTCATGCTGCGTTTTCCTGCCGACCTGCCTCCCAAATCCATGCTCAAGGATATCAAGCACCTGTTAAAAGTCTCGCGCATCGGTTAACCTCGGGCACTTGATATCGCAGCTGAATGGCGCGATCAGCAGTGCAAAAAATCATGAAAACCTCTACTGACATCAAAGCTTCAGGCGGACTGCTGAGTCACACTGTTGCGCACTGGCGTGACTACCTCGAGATCACGAAGCCCAAGGTCGTGCTCCTGCTGGTGTTCACCGCACTCGTGGGCATGGCTCTGGCCGTGCCACTGTGGTTACCCCTGCAGGAAAGTGTATTCGGTCTGCTGGGTATCGGTCTGGCATCGGGATCTGCGGCCGCCATCAATCATGTGATTGATCAGCGCACTGACGCCATCATGAAGCGTACCGAGAACCGTCCCTTGCCGATGGGTGCGCTGTCCACCCGGCAGTGCCTGACGTTTGCGCTGCTTCTGGGCGCCATTGCCATGCTGATTCTGGTCTTTCTGGTCAATCCGCTGACCGCCGTGCTCACGTTCATGTCGTTGATCGGCTATGCCATCGTCTACACGGTCTACCTGAAGCGTGCCACGCCGCAGAATATCGTTATCGGTGGCGCCGCCGGTGCCATGCCGCCAGTACTGGGCTGGGCTGCCGTGACGGGGGAGGTCAGTGCATCGGCCTTGCTGCTGTTTCTGATCGTCTTCATCTGGACGCCACCGCATTTCTGGGCTCTGGCCATTCACCGACGCGATGATTACGCCAAGGTGGATATCCCCATGTTGCCGGTGACGCACGGCATACCCTTCACGCGTGTACAGATATTTCTCTATACCGTTCTGCTGGTCATCATCTCGATCTTTCCGTATCTGATTCGCATGAGTGGCCTGCTGTATCTTGCGGGCGCGCTGATACTGGGGGCGATGTTCCTGTATCACGCCTGGAAGATGTTCGATGACACTGCCACGAGTCAGCCGATCAAGACCTTCGTGTTCTCCATCAACTACCTGATGTGGTTGTTCGGCATCATGCTGGTTGATCACTATGTGCCGGTGGTCATGTCGCTGTTTGCCTAGTGGGACGAGCGCACGCCGGCACTGGGTATCATCTTGTTTCCCGATCGACCCATTAGCCAACTGTCGTGACGCTCCGGCAATGATCAGGGATCTCGAATAGTCAGATAAAGTCGCTATATTGGCGTGTACTATTCGTAAATAGCGAGCTGTTCAGCAGGAAAGCACGACTGTTCAGTCGTGGTCTCGTGGCCGACACTATGTATGGACGTGCCGCGGGCTGGAGACATTCCTGCACGGTTATCGGACGACTGACCCGGATTTCGGTACTGGTCCCGGTCGGCTCTCTATCCTTCGTTCACACACGGACCCGTTACTAGACATGTTTCTGTTCTTGCTGGCCATCACAGGTGGTTGTCTTGGCTTGTACTTCGGTGGAGATCTGCTGCTGAAGGGCGCATCCGCCATAGGCCGCAAACTGGGTTGGTCTGCGGCAGTCATCGGCTTCGTACTGATCTCCCTGGGTACCAGCGCGCCTGAGCTGTTTGTCAGTGCAGGGGCGGCGCTGCAAGGTTACGGCGATGTGGCTGCCGGCAATGTGGTCGGGTCCAATATCGTCAATATCGCCATCGTGTTGGGGCTTGGCGCGGTGATCATGCCACTGGCAATCAATCGTGCCATCCGGGTGCATCAATTGCCGCTGATGCTGGGGCTGACCGTCATGGGATTCGTGTTCCTGATCGACGGCCATCTGGGACGCCTGGAAGGCGTGTTGCTGCTGATCGGTGCCGTGGGCAGTGTCTGGTGGGCCATGCGCGTGGACGGCGTACCGGACCTGGAGGAAGCTCTGGGTGAGGAGGTTCTGCACGCTGAAGAACAGGCTGCCTGGCTCAGTACGTTGTTCATTCTCGCTGGTGTGCTGTTACTGCTTGTCGGCGCACAGGGACTGATCTGGGGCGGTGTGGGGCTTGCCAAGGTGTTCGGAGTACCGGATGCCGTAGTGGCTTTGACAGTGACATCGATTGGTACCGGTTTGCCCGAGATTACAGCCACGGTACTTGCCGTTGCCCGACGCGACACCGACATGGCCGTGGGTAATGTCGTGGGCTCCAACATGCTGAACATCGGCCTGGTGCTGGGCTTCAGTGGCGCGGTAGCACCCATCAACAGCAGTGGTGTCGGCATGTTGCCCCTGAGCATCATGCTGCTTCTGTCGTTCCTGATTCTGGCGCTTGCCTGGCGTCCGGGTTATGTTGCGCGCTGGGTGGGCGGAGCTCTGCTGGCGGCATTCACGGCATACACGGTTATGCTGGTTCAATAGTGCTCGTACCAAAAGCCCTGAGAGTCAGCTCATGCGACATCTGAACTATAACCATCTGTTGTACTTTCACAGCGTTGCGCGTGAAGGCAGCGTGGCCAAGGCTGCCAAGGTGCTGCATCTGACACCGCAGACCGTCAGTGGCCAGATAAAACTGCTTGAAGAAGCCATTGGAGAACCGCTGTTTCTGCGAGTCGGAAGGGGCTTGACACTGTCCGATACCGGACGAGTCGTACAGTCCTATGCCGATGAGATCTTCTCGGTAGGCACAGCACTGGCGCAGCGCCTGCAGACGTCAGGGCAGGAAAATCCCCGCTCGTTGCGTGTGGGAATCGTTGATTCCTTTCCCAAGCTGGTTGCCTGTCGTCTGCTGGGTGTCACACTCGGTGGCGATGAGCCGGTGCGCCTGTCGTGCTCGGAAGCCAAGCTGGAGTCGCTGCTGGCCGATCTGTCAGTGCACAAGCTTGACCTGATTCTGTCGGACAGGCCGGTTCCCACGGGGCTCAATGTGCGTGCCTACAACCATGCGCTGGGCTCGAGCAATATGGCCTTCTTCGCTCCGAATGACTGGGCGCCACGCCTGTCAGCCAATTTCCCACAATCACTGGCCGACGTGCCTGTATTGCTACCGGATGCATCAAGTGCTCTGCGGCGCAGTCTGGACCACTGGTTCGATGAGATCGAGATTGTGCCGCGCGTTGTGGCCGAGTTCGACGACAGCGCTCTGATGAAGACCTTCGGGGAGGCCGGGCAGGGGGTTTTTCCGGCACCCGGTGTGGTTGCCTCGGATATTGCCGGCAGTTGCCATGCCAGCCCCATCGGCTACATCGCCGAGGTGGTGGAGACCTTCATCGCCATTTCACCGCAACGCCGCCTGCGTCATCCGTCGGTGCTGAGAATTGCCGATCACGCGCGCGAAGTACTGGCATCCCTGTCCCAGTCGACGTAAAAAAACCATACAGAACCGTAAGTTGGCGGCAAACACGCTGACAACTTCAAGTCCGATAGTAACGATCAGGAAAACAGCACAGTGACTCCGTAGTCATTGCTGTCTGTCATCCCGAGCGTGCACATCCTGACCGGACTACATCGTATGAAATCACGAGTTGCTGTATCAGAAACAGCCCCCGAGCTGCCGATAAAGGCCGTGGGTGATTCAGTGGCTGGCCGTCGCGTCGCCCTGGCGGGCTTTTCGTTCCTTGGACAATGATTCAGGGGATGGAATATCATGGATTCTCGCAAGGCTCCTCCATCGCTGCAGTCAGCCGGTAGCTATAGCCTGTCCGATTACCTCTACGGAGAACTGATGCACATCTTGTTGGTTGAAGACGATAGCCATACAGCCGACTACGCCGCCCGAGGTTTCAAGGAGGCGGGCCACGTGGTGGACGTTCTGGACAATGGCCGGGAGGCCATGATTCAGTGCCTGCAGACCGACTACGATGTGCTGGTCGTGGACCGCATGTTGCCGGGCCTGGACGGACTGTCTCTGGTGAAGAGTCTGCGGGCGTCGGGCGACAAGACTCCGGTGATCTTTCTGACCGCCGTGTCCGGTGTCGATGACCGGGTGGCAGGACTGGAAGCAGGAGCGGACGACTATCTGACCAAACCCTTCGCGTTTTCGGAGTTGCTGGCGCGCGTCAATGCGCTGGCCAGACGACCGGCCGCCTCGGTGGAGACCACGCATCTGCAGGTGGCTGACCTACACCTCGACCTGTTGGCCAGGACAGCCCGCCGCGCTGATCAGGATATCGAGCTGCAACCACGCGAGTTCACCCTGCTGGAAGTGCTGATGCGCAACGAGGGGCGAGTGGTGAGCCGTACCATGTTGCTGGAGCAGGTCTGGGACTTTCATTTCGATCCGAAGACAAGTGTGGTCGAAACCCATATCAGTCGCTTGCGCAGCAAGATAGACAAACCTTTCCCGGAGCCTTTGCTGCACACGGTGCGCAATCTGGGCTACAGCATGCATGCCCCGCGTTGACAGCGTGGCGTCCATCGCCATGGCAGGCATACAGGGGCGCAGAACGAGTCAAGGAAACCAGTCATGGCAGTGACACCCGACAATACGGCGCCGAGCGGTAAATTTCGTTCTCTGGCCAGCACCTTGAACATGTCCTGTCCGGGGCGGGGCATTACCAGCCCGGAAGATGACGAGTCTACTATGGGTGTGGCACCTCCAGACACACTGAGGGCACGCCTGCGCAGCCGTCTGTTTCAGCGATTCGGGCTGCTGCGCAGCATCGCCTTCCGCATGGGCTTCCTCTTCTGGCTGCTGTTCACCCTGTGTTTCGGGGGTGGTTCCTACATGGTGTACGTGACACTGCAGGACCGGGTGCTCGATCGCATCGATGAGTCCATAGAAGGCCGTTTTGACGAAATGCAGGATGTCTTTGAAACCCTCGGAATCGATGCCGTGGTCAAGATGGCGGATGCGCGCAGTGACCTGCCGATGGTGTCATCCATGGGGTTCTACCTGTCCAACCCGGAAGGAGAGCGTGTTGCCGGCAATCTGCCGTTGTGTCTGGCGAACAATGGCTGGGAAGTGCTCAGCGGCCTGAATCTGGGTCTGGAGGGCGATGACAGCCAGTACCGCTTCTACACCGGCGAGATCGGTGGCTACAAGTTGTCCATGGGCAGGAGCCTCGATGACCTGGTAGAGCTTCGCAAGATCACCCTGTCCTGCCTGCTGTGGACCTCCCTGCTGTCAACCTTGTTGGCCTTCGTGGTGGGTGGCTACTTTGCACGAAGCACACACAAGCGGGTGTCCGGAATTTCGGCATCGCTGGATGTCGTGGGCAAGGGCAATCTGAGTGCACGACTGCCGGTCAGCTGTGCGGGTGATGACGTTGATCGCTTGTCCGAGAAGATCAATGACTCACTGGAGCGTCTCGAACACACGGTCAACGGCATGCGGCAGGTCAGTACCGACATTGCACATGATCTGAAGACACCGCTCAACCGACTCTATATCGGTCTCGAGGAGGCGGCCGACAAGAGTCGCTCGGGTGCCTGTGTCGGGCAGGAGCTGGATGCAGCGCTGGAGGAAACCCAGGCCATCAATGCCACCTTCGAGGCCTTGCTGCGCATTGCCCAGATAGAGGCCGGTGCGCGCAAATCCCAGTTCAAGCATTTTGATCTGGCCACTGTGCTGGAGACGGCTGCCGAGGTCTATTCCCCCGTGGTCGATGAACAGTGCCAGGAGTTGATCGTGGACATGCCGGCGGGGCTGTCGTTACCGATGCTGGGGGACCGGCATCTGGCCTTGCAGCTGGTAGTCAATCTGATCGAGAACGCCGTTCATCACTGTTCGGACAACACCGTCATCCGGCTGAGCGCTGGCGAAGACGATGGAACGGTCTGGTTTCGGGTGGCAGATTCCGGTCCGGGTATTCCTGCGGCAGAACGTGAAAAGGTATTCCAGCGCCTCTATCGCCTGGAACGCAGTCGCACGACGCGCGGTACGGGACTTGGCTTGAGTCTGGTCAAGGCTATCTCGGACTTGCATTGTGGTACGGTTTTTCTGGATGACAACAAACCGGGACTGGCAGTGACGGTGCGCTTTGATCGTAATTGCCCGAGTGAGAGTCATTGATACCAGAGCTGATCACGGTCACTGCTGATCAGCCACCTCGTAACGGGCGTCGACCCGTACCGGAAAGTTCAGCGAACGTGCGATGAAGCAGTATTTGTGAATAAGGCCATGTACCGCATCGGCCTGCTGGAAGTCCGTACCCGCAGATACCTGAATGAGGGGCTGCAGCGTGGCCGATAGAAAACGACCTGCGCCATCAGGACTCGTCTCGCCCAGGCCGACAGGGTTGTCGGTGTAGCCCTGCACGACAATACCCTGACTGCTGGCCAGGTGCAGATACCAGAGCATATGGCAGGCAGACACGGTCGACAGTAGCAGATCTTCCGGATTATGCAGGCCAGGATCTCCTCCCAGAAGCGGGTCATTGGAACAGTGAACGACCGGTTTGCCCGGGGTCGAGATGTCCCAGCTACGCTGGTAGGCACGATAGCTGGCCGTGCCCTGTCCGGTATTGCCGGTCCATTTGACGCAGGCCGTGTAGTCGTGTTGCTGGCCCGAGCCGGTCTTGTGAGTGGGCATGGTGGGACTGCTCCGTCGCTTGTTCGTGGATAGGCTTACCTTACTTTCATTCGTGGAATGATATGGGGCTTCACACGATCGAGAGTTCCGGACTATGCAAAAGTACGTTTTCCCGGGCATAAAAAAAGCCGCCCCCGAATGAATCAGGGGCGGCTTGTCTGCTTCCCGGTATTCCCGAAAATCGGTCAACCGTGAGAAGAGGCTTTCCTGCGAAAGATCAGGCAGCCATCAGATGGGTCTTGATCTTCTTCATGGCAGCCTTTTCGATCTGGCGAATACGTTCAGCAGATACACCGTATTCATCAGCCAACTCATGCAGAGTCGACTTCTCGTCTTCCAACCAGCGACGCTGCAGGATGGTACGGCTACGGTCATCGAGAATCTCGAAACCGGCAGCCAGGCCTTCGTGAGAGTTGTTACGACCGTCTTCACGTTCCAGAATCATGGATGGATCATCCTGTTCCTGGAAAAGTGATTCGGAAGGAGACAGGCTCACACGGTCTTCGCTGGCACCCGGAGGCGCATCGAAGGCACTGTCATGCCCGTGCATGCGTGATTCCATCTCGACAACCACTTTCTCGTCGACACCCAGATCCTTGGCCACCGCTTCCACTTCTTCCTGGCTGAACCAGTTGAGCTGCTTCTTGGCACTACGCAGCTTGAAGAACAGTTTTCGCTGTGACTTGGTAGTCGCCACCTTCACGATGCGCCAGTTACGAATGACATATTCGTGAATCTCGGCGCGGATCCAGTGAACGGCAAAGGAAATCAGGCGTACACCGACGTCGGGGTCAAATCGCTTGACCGCCTTCATCAGACCGATATTGCCTTCCTGAACCAGGTCAGCCATGGGCAGACCGTAGCCCTTGTAGGTGCGGGCAATATGAACCACAAAACGCAGCTGTGACATGACCAGTTGACGCGCAGCGTCCAGATCCTCGTCATTACGCAGGCGCCGCGCCAGCTTCTGCTCTTCCTCAACGGAAAGCAGATCGATATTCGCAATCTTCGCTAGATAGCTGTTCAGGTCGTCAGCAATGACTGGAATGGTCATCGCTGTATTCTTGTTAGCAGTCAGGGCGTTACTCATTAGATGTTTCTCCAACAACCGTCGGGACGGCGTTATCTTAGCACTCGACAGTTATGAGTGCTAAATAGCGGCAAAGTTCCGGTCAGATTTACACGATCGAACCGTTATTCGCCGAGTTGTAACTCAATGCTTATTTCTACGAAAACAATGGCTTGTCAGATCATTTTCCGTTTGATCCACGCTGCGTCAGTTGCTGTGAAGGTCGGTACATACTGGATAGCGCCCCCACGATTCCAAGCGCAATGGATACAGCCAGAACAATGCCTATTTGTGAGGGGGTGGGATGACTTAAACGAAAGGTGCTCTCGTACAGCGATGAAAGATCATCGGCGGGTTGCCTGATCGCATTGAACCCGATAACCGCAATAATGCTGGCTACCACTCCTCCAAGCAGCCCATAGAGTGCTCCGATATACAGAATCGGCCGGTTCATGAAGAAACTGCTGGCCCCCAGAAGACTGGCGACTTCCATCTCGCTGCGTCGCCGTAACAGTTCCAGACGGATGGTGTTGCCGATGACCAGCAGCGCCGTCAGCGTCAGAAAGAGCGCCAGCAGGCCACCCACCAGCTGAATCAGGGAAACGACAGCCTGCAGCCGTCTGACCCAGCGAAGATCGAACTGGACACGTTCCACGGCCTCGCTCTGGCGCAGTGATGCGGCCAGGGGTTCAACCGTGCCGGCTCGCAGAACGTTGCTGTCCGGGAATACGATGATGGCACCTGGCAGGGGGTTGGCGCCCAGGGCATCGACGGCGGCGCCGATATCACTGTTTTCCCTGAACAGGGCGAGTGCCTCGTCGCGGCTGATGTAACGCGTATCACGAATGCCTTCTCGGGAGGCCCATTCGATGGCCAGGGCTGCTCCGTCCAGGTCGCTGACACTGTCTTGCAGGTAGGCCGTCAGGCTCTCGCCTTCAATGCTGCGGCTACTCAGTTGTTGCAGGGCGCTGCTGGCAAACAGCAGCATGACAGGCAGCGCCAGTGTGATACCCAGAACCAGCAGGGTGATCAGGCTGGCAAACTTGTGGCGTTTGATTTGCCGCAGGCTTTGCGCCAGGGCGTAGCCTCGTTTGCCGTAGGTCCAGCGAGGCCCGGCGGCATTGGCTGCTTGTTCATTGCTCATGGCCGGGCATGTCTCGCAGACGGTCGAAAGGGGCTGAAGGGTTCATCGCGCATGATCGGAATTCTGACGGCCTCGTGCCGCAGGGGCGGGGGAGCCTTCCTGTGGGGCACCGGTAAGCTTGCCCTGATGCAGTTGCAGACGTGGGTACCGGAATGTATCCAGCAGGCTCTGATCGTGCGTGGCGAACAGCACGGTCACGCCTGATGCGTTGAACTGCATGAACAATTGCATGATCTCGGCACTGATGTCGGGATCCAGGTTGCCGGTAGGTTCGTCGGCCAGCAGCAGCTTGGGGCGCGCCACGACCGCTCGGGCGATACCGATGCGCTGCTGTTCCCCGCCGGAGAGCACCTGAGGGTTCTCAAGGGCCTTGTCGGCCAGTCCAACGCGGTTCAGAGCCGCGCTGACGCGGGTCTTGATGTCGTTGTATCGATATCCGCCGATGATGAGCGGAAAGGCAACATTGTCGAACACGCTGCGATCGAGCAGCAGCTGGTTGTCCTGAAAGACGATGCCCATCTGCTGGCGCAGTGCCGGTTCCTGGCGCGGGCGCAGCTGGTTGTAATGGATGTTGCCGACTTGAATGTCACCGCTGGTCGGACGTTCCAGGCGCGCCACGAGTCTCAGCAGGGAGCTCTTGCCAGCACCGGAATGCCCGGTGAGGAAGGTAAACGAGCCCGCATTGAGTGTGAAGCTGACATCCTGCAGGGCAAAGCGCCCCGGAAGATACTCCAGACTGACGTGCTCGAAGACAATCACGAGATGCTGACCAGCGCGTTGACGTAGCGTTCGGCTTCGAACACTTCCAGATCCTCCACCTTCTCGCCCACACCGATGAAGCGGATGGGGAGTCCCAGATGCTCGGCAATGGCAAAGATGACACCGCCCTTGGCCGTGCCGTCGAGCTTGGTGACGACCATGCCGGTCAATTGCATGGCTTCATGAAACTGGCGAGCCTGGTTGAGCGCATTCTGACCCGTGCCACCATCGAGTACGATCAGCGTTTCATGCGGTGCTGTCGGGTCGATCTTGCCGATCACGCGCTTGACCTTCTGCAGCTCTTCCATCAGGTTGTTCTGCGTGTGCAGCCGGCCAGCCGTATCCGCAATCAGTACGTCGATGCCGCGGGCCTTGGCTGACTGGACCGCATCGAAGATGACGGAGGCGGAGTCCGCACCGGTACCCTGTGCGATGACAGGCACCTGGTTTCGGTCGCCCCAGGCCTGCAACTGTTCCACGGCAGCCGCCCGGAAGGTGTCTCCCGCGGCCAGCATGACGCTCTTGCCGCCGTCCTGCAGCTGCTTTGCAAGCTTGCCGATGGTGGTTGTCTTGCCGGAGCCATTGACGCCGACGACCAGAATCACGAAGGGAGAGTCGCTGTCGGGAATTTCCAGCGGCTGCTCCACTGGGAGAAGCAGACGGGTCAGTTCCTTCTGCAGGGCCAGTCGAAGGGCTTCGGAATCTCCCACTTCCGAGCGATTGACCTGCTGATTCAGCGATGCCATGACCCGAGAGGTGGCTTCCATGCCCACATCGGCCATGATCAGCTGGCTTTCAAGCTCCTCGAGCAGGTCGGCATCGATCGGCTTGTTGCCGAGCATGAAGTCCAGCAGATTGTCGCGAAATCTGGAGCGGGTGCGCGAAAGCTTTGCATCGAGCGGTGCATCGCTCTCCGGTGCCTGTTCACGCTGTGTCTTTTGCCGTTTGAGAAAACTGAATATGCCCATCGATGGCCTGCTGACGTTCCAGAAATGTAGGGGTATCGTGTGTTTTGTGTGTGCCGGGATGCCATTACGTCGGTATCATGACGAGATTCCGGCTCGCGCAACATCCTACCACCGTGACCCCACCTTCAAACCGTAGTAGAAACCAGCGTCAGGGCAAGTCTGATCGCAAGGGCAACCGTAATTCGGCAGGCCAGGTGCGCATCATTGCCGGGGAGTGGCGTGGGCGCAAGCTGGCGGTAGCCGATGTCGAAGGGTTGAGACCCACCGGTGACCGGGTGCGCGAGACGCTGTTCAACTGGTTGCAGCCACTGGTGGCAGGTAGCCGCTGCCTGGATCTGTTTGCCGGTAGCGGTGCACTGGGGTACGAAGCCTTGTCGCGCCACGCGGTATCCGCCACGCTGGTTGAGCCGGACGGGCGAGCCTATGCGGTGTTGCAGCAGTCGGCCGAGGTGCTCGGTGTCCCGAAAAGTCGCGCCCGACTCGTACACGGTAGCGCCGAGCATTTTCTGGCCGGTAATCGGGACAGTTATGACATTGTCTTCGTCGATCCACCGTTCGACTACGATCTGCAGTGGGACACGCTGGCCGTACTGGCCTCCGGACATGTGGCCGATAATGGCCATGTCTATATCGAGTCACCGACCAAGCTTGCCATGCCGGAAACCCTGCCGGGCGGGTTTCATGTCCACAAGGAAAAGGTATTTGGCGATGTGCACGCACGTTTACTGGCCCGAACCGACATAATGTGAGCTCAGAGGCGTTCTGTGGCATTGCACCGCGGGAATATTTGCCTCACACTCGTTTGTTCGATCCGTAGGGGCACCTGAATGCGTGTAACAGCCGTATATCCTGGTACTTTCGACCCAATGACTGTCGGGCACATTGACGTAGCACGTCGTGCCAGCAGGATGTTTGACGATGTCATTGTCGCCGTCGCAGCCAGTACCTCGAAAAGTCCGTTTTTCTCGCTCGAAGAGCGGGTAGACATGGCTACCTCCATTCTGGAAGAACTGGAGAACGTCACCGTGCAGTCCTTCGGCGGTCTGCTGGTGGACTATGCCGCCGAAGTTGGCAGCAAGGTGATCGTGCGAGGCTTGCGTGCCATTTCCGATTTCGAATACGAAGTGCAAATCGCCGGTGTCAACCGGCATCTGGATGCGGAGATAGAAACCGTGTTCATCGCAGCGTCTCAGGAATACACCTTTCTGTCGTCAAGCATCGTGCGCGAGATCGCTCGCATGCAGGGTGATGTCAGTGAATTCGTTCATCCGGTTGTCATCGAGTCTTTTGCGCGGCGTCATCACCGTGCCTTGCATGAGGGAAATGTGTAGTGGCCTTGC
>CBDUIJ010000044.1:0-25244 GCA_965367215.1 uncultured Granulosicoccus sp. | reverse complement strand
CCTTTGGGGACATCGCTGACCGATAGATAGTAGACGAAGCCGAAAACCAGAGCCATGAGGCCTGTCAGTCCGATCGTCCAGCGCCAGCCGTCATCACCGCCGAACCACAGGGCGATGGTTGGCAGGGTGAAGGCCGCCGCAGCGGAGCCGAAGTTGCCCCAGCCGCCGTAGACGCCTTCAGCTGTGCCCAGTTCATTGGCAGGGAACCACTCCGAGACCATGCGAATGCCGATGACAAAACCCGCGCCGATGAAACCCAGTGCAAAACGCGCCAATGCCAGCTGGGTGAAGTTCTCTGCCAATGCAAAGACGAAGCAGGGAATGGATGAGATGATCAGCAGGCCAGAGTAGACACGACGCGGTCCGAGCTGGTCGGTGAGCATGCCGATGATGATGCGCGCCGGAATGGTCAATGCCACATTCAGAATCAGGAGTGTGGTGATCTGTGAGCGAGTCAGCCCGAGACTTTCCTGGATATACCCGAGTAGCGGTGCCAGGTTGAACCAGACAACGAAGGTAATGAAAAACGCAAACCAGGTCAGGTGAAGAACTTTCATCTTCCCGGTGAACGAGAAGATGTTGAATCCCGAAGATGACATTGCTGAACCTCCCAAGTAGTACGGCTCGGAATCGGCGTCCGCTCGAGCCGCGGCTGTAAGGTTTTAAGTGTTGAGTTTCGGACCCGCTAAGGCGCTTTGCGTCGAACAGTCGAATGGAGCCAGACTTGTAAAATAACGGCAGAGTATCCTTTTGAATGACGACGGCTTCCTGCCGGAACACATTTTTTCAATCGGTTCTGTCTGACCGTTGATGCGGTAAAAAAGTTACACGAATCAAGTAATTACAACTCGATGGTAGCAGTCTCTCTGATCGGATCTGAGAGCCTTTGGCAAGGCTATTGTTCGATTCAAGATCAAGCACGGTTCTGGCAGCCTCGCCCCGAATGAGGGCGTTTGACTGGGCGCCTGACTGCGATTGACGCACCTGAATGGTGCGAATCCATGGCGTTATAAAATGGGCGCGAAGTGCGGGGGAGCTGAGCGGGCTTGCAATATACTTCTTCGATATGGAAGCCTTTACATCGGTGTCATTGCAACAAACCGAAATGGCAGGCGATGATGTGCGAACTCATTGCCAGCCCACTGGATTCCATTCTGCTATTGCGCAGGCATCGGCTCATAGTCTGTGTAGCCTTCCGCCCCAGCGGTATAGAAAAAGCGGCTTCTGGGTTCGGCCAGAATGCTGCTGGTTGCAAATCGTGCAACCAGGTCCGGATTGGCGATGAACGGCATGCCGAATGTAACGGCATCGGCCAGACCACTGTCGAGCGCCTGCTGGGCGGACTCCTTGCAATAGCCTCCATTCACCAGTAATGGGCCATCGAAGTATCGTCGGAGCAGTGGCGTCGTATAGACCATCGATTCCATGGCCTGGGCGGTGCCGGTTCGGTGCTCCAGTACATGCAGGTAGGCGAGGCCAAATTCATTGAGCTGTTGGGTCGCTTGAGTGAAAGTCTCGAGATACTGACTGTCGCTGATGCCCCAGGAGGCGTTGGTGGGTGAGATTCGTACCCCCACCTTGTCGGCACCAATCTCATCGCAGACGGCTGCGACGACTTCGCGCAGGAACCTCAGGCGCTTGTCGATCGTGCCGCCGTATTCATCGTTACGCTGATTGCTGCTGTCGCGGATGAATTGATCGATCAGAAAACCGTTGGCAGCATGGATCTCGACGCCGTCCAATCCTGCGTCAATGGCGCGGCGTGCCGAGTTCACGAAGTTCTGTCTCTGTTCGACAATGCCTTCCGCCGACAAGGGTCTGGAGGTGACGAGTTCACGGTCTTGTCCCAGCGGGGTCGTTCGCTTCCCCCTCACGCGTATGGCAGAGGCAGATACCGGTTCACCGCCATCGAGGAAGTCCGGATGCACGGTTGCCCCCATGTGCCAGAGCTGTACAAACAGTCTGCCGCCGGCATCATGCACGGCCGTGGCCACGGCTGCCCAGCCGGCCTGTTGCTCGTCGTTGAACAGACCCGGTGAGTTCAGCCATCCACGGCCATCCGCGCTGACGGCGGTGGCCTCGGCGATGATCAGTCCTGCACTGGCACGTTGTGCGTAGTAGTTCGCCATCAACTCTCCGGGCACCCCGGAGCTGCCTGCGCGTCCCCGGGTCAGCGGTGCCATGATGATGCGGTTCTTCAACTGCATCGAGCCGAGGGTGAGGGGGTCATGAATCGTTGTCATGTGGCGTCTCTTGTTCCAATCGTGGTTGCAGATGCTCTCGACACGAGTGTATGAAGAAGCGGGGCGATGATAAATTCGCAATAAACGCATCGCAGCTGTGCAAAAATGCGCAGATGAACAATTGGGACGACATCCGCTATTTTCTGGCCGTGACGCGCTCTGGCAGCGTGTCGGGTGCCGCCAAGGTGCTGGGTGTCAATCACTCCACTGTCACCCGTCGCATTCAGAGTTTCGAGGAAAAGCACGGAGTCATGCTCTTCAAGCGGCAGCGTGACGGGTATGAAATGACGGATGCCGCCTTCACGATTCTCGAACAGGCTCAGCAGATAGAGGAGCAGACGCAACAGATCTCACGCACCCTGTATGGCCGAGACAGTCGACTCGAAGGGCCGATCAGCCTGACAATGACTCACGATCTGTTCGAATACTGCCTGGCGCAGGATCTGCAGGAATTTCAGGCGGAATACCCGGCCATACAACTGAACCTCACCGTCAACCCGGGCTTGCGTAATCTGGCCAGTCGCGAGGCGGATCTGGCCATTCGGCTGACACGGTCGCCACCTGAGTATCTGGTAGGACACAAGGTGGCAGGTTTGCAGCATGGCATCTATTCAAGCAGGCATTGGGCTGCTGCTGAGCCCGTCCCTGTTGTGCAATGGAGCGGCGAGGATCAGCTGCCGGAATGGGCGCAAGAGCATTTCCCCGGAGCCTTCACCGCAATGCGTGTCGATACCCTGTCGAGCATGTATGCGGCGGTGAAAGCCGGCTTCGGGGTCGCCCGGATGCATTGCTATATGCCTGACGGTATCAAGGGAGGTGATGTGATGAAATTGCCTGTTTCCCTGCCACGTTCCGACTGGTCAGTGTGGGTTCTGAGTCATACCGATCTGCGCAAGACCCGACGGGTGCAACGTTGCCGTGAGTTTCTATTGCAGAGGCTGAAGCTCAAGCGGGGGCTGTTTGAAGGCGAGTTGTCAGGTTGAACAGCATCTGTTCGACTGCCAGCCTCTGCTGCCTTGTCATGGTTTTTGAACGAGGTTGTATTCCTTGAACGCATACTGGGCACAGCTCTTTCCCAGCTCTCTGACCTCGCGTGATGTGTGCATTCGCCAAGCCATCGAAGGGCTCTACTACTCGGGCATAGACAATAGGCCAGACTGACTTCGGGTATCCTCCGTAGTCATGTCATCCCCAACTGCAAAGCTGCCGGTAGCTACTGGCAATGTGACCACGCAGAGCGAAGCGCGTTGGCTGTTCATCAGTCGAAAGCTGCTCGGCTTTCTGCTGGTTGTCGCGCTGACCTTCCTGGCGCTGCTGGCCGTCACCTTTTTCATCGGCCGCATCATTCCCATCGACCCGGTGCTGTCGATCGTGGGGGATCGTGCCAGTAATGAGGTGTATGAAGCGGCGCGTATTGCCATGGGGCTGGACCGACCGCTACCTGTACAGTTCTTCTCCTATGTCGGAGACGTGCTCAGTGGGGACCTGGGGCGCTCGGTATCGACCAACCGGGAAGTCATCAGCGATCTGGCTCGTGTGTTCCCGGCGACGCTGGAGATGGCCACCATCGGCATCATCATCGGCGTGCTGATTGGCGTACCCATGGGAGTCTTTGCGGCAAGCCACCAGGGGAGCTGGGTCGATCACATCATTCGCATGCTGGCCCTGTCCGGTTATGCCGTGCCGGCCTTCTGGCTGGGGCTGGTAGGTCTGGCCTTGTTCTACGCCAACCTGGGCTGGGTGGCTGGTCCCGGGCGCATGGATGTCTACTTTGAAGGTCTGATAGAACCGGTGACCGGCTTGTTGCTGGTGGACAGCCTGCTGGCAGGGGATACGGAAGTGTTCTGGAACGCGGTCAGTCATATCGTTCTGCCGGCGCTCATTCTCGGCTTTTTCGCTCTGGCCTATATCGCTCGCATGACGCGCTCCTTCATGCTCGATCAACTCAGTCAGGAGTACATCACCACCGCCCGCGTGAAGGGCGTGCCCGGTTGGCGGGTACTGTGGGTGCATGCCTTTCTGCCCATTCGCGTGCAGCTGATTACGGTCATCGGTCTGTCCTATGCCGGCTTGCTGGAAGGTTCGGTGATGATCGAAACGGTGTTCTCCTGGCCGGGTATCGGTAATTACCTCACCGTGGCTCTGCTCAATGCCGACATGAACGCAGTGCTGGGCGCCACGCTGGTCATCGGCATGGTCTTCATCATCATCAACAAGCTGTCCGATGTGCTCTACGGCCTGCTGGATCCGAGGAGTACTCGATGAGTAGCTTGCAGCAGTGGCTGACCGACGAGTCACCGGAGACCCGCTGGCAGGCAAACCTGGGGCGTAGCTGGCGCTTGCTGCGCATGCTGATGAAGAACCCGTTGGCCCTGCTCGGCTCGGTCATCATCATCGGCCTGATTCTGGTGGCCGCCTTTGCGCCGTGGATTGCACCGCAGTCACCTATCGGGCAGGACCTTGGCAATCGTCTGCTGCCACCGAGTAGCGCCCACTTCATGGGTACCGATGAGCTGGGTCGGGACATCTTCTCGCGCGTCATTCACGGTTCACGCATCACGCTGTTGATCGTGGCGCTGGTCGCTATCATCTCGGCACCGCTGGGTTTGTTGATTGGTGCCGTGTCGGGCTACTTCGGTGGCTGGACAGACAAGCTGCTGATGGGAATTACCGATGTGTTCCTGTCCATGCCCAAGCTGATTCTGGCGCTGGCCTTTGTGGCGGCTCTGGGCCCGGGTATCGAGAACGCCATTATCGCCATCGCCATTACGGCCTGGCCGGTGTACGCGCGTATTGCCCGGGCGGAAACTCTGACCTTTCGTCAGTCGGAATTCATTGCCGCCACACAGATGCTGGGTGCTTCCAATGCGCGCATCATCGTGCGACACGTATTGCCCCTGTGTACCTCGTCCATGATCGTGCGCATGACGCTGGACATGGCGGGCATCATTCTCACCGCTGCCGGGCTTGGCTTTCTGGGGCTGGGCGCACAGCCGCCGCTGCCGGAGTGGGGTGCCATGATCTCCCGCGGACGCACCTTCATTCTCGACCAGTGGTGGGTGGCGACCATGCCGGGTATTGCCATCATCGTTGTCAGTCTGGGCTTCTGTTTTCTGGGGGATGGCCTGCGTGATGTGCTGGACCCGCGTAATGAGGGGCAGCGCTGATCATGGCCATGCTGGAACTGGAAAACCTGCGCGTCTCGTTTCCATCGGCCGATGGTCCGGTGGATGTGGTGAAGGGGATCTCCCTGTCTCTGGGGCGTGAGCGACTGGGCATCGTGGGTGAAAGTGGCTCGGGCAAGTCTCTGACCGGACGCGCCATCCTGAAGCTGATCAATCGACCGGGTGTCATGCACGCTGATCGCCTGGAGTTCGATGGCATCGATCTGCTGAGTCAGTCGGAACGTCAGATGCGGCATCTGCGCGGCGCCCGTCTGTCCATGGTCATGCAGGATCCGAAGTTTTCCCTGCACCCGGTGATGCGGGTGGGAGACCAGATTGCCGAAGCATTGCGCTGTCATGAACGCCTGCGACGACGCGATGTGAAAGCACGGGTCATCGACATGCTGGAGAAGGTACGCATCAATGAACCCGAAGCGGTTGCACGGCTCTACCCGCATCAGATATCCGGCGGTATGGGGCAGCGGGTGATGATTGCCATGATGCTCATTCCCAAACCGGACTTGCTGATTGCCGATGAGCCCACGTCTGCGCTGGACGTTTCGGTGCAGGCCACGGTACTGGACCTGATCGATTCCCTGGTGACGGACAATGGCATGGGGCTGATGCTGATCAGCCACGACCTGAACCTGGTGGCCCGCTATTGCGATCGCATTCTGGTGATGAACGCTGGTGAGGTCGTGGAGGAGTGTGCCGCGGGTCAATTGCAGCATGCGAAGCACCCGTATACGCAAGGTTTGCTGGCTGCCGTGCCGCAGATGGTGGAGGACCGTGATGAATTGCCGGTGCTCGATAGAAGCAGCTGGAGTGGCACATGAACGCACTGGCGCTGGAGAGCGTGAACATCGCCTATGGCAACACTCAGGTGGTGCATGATGTGAGCTTCACCGTTGCCAGTGGCGAAAGCTTTGCGCTGGTGGGGGAGAGTGGTTCCGGCAAGTCGACGGTACTCAAGGCCATCGCTGCACTGGCCACTGGCTGGACCGGCTCCATCGAGGTATCGGGCAAGCCGCGTTCGCGCGAACACGACAGAGCGTTCGCCAGGCAATGTCAGATGGTCTTTCAGGACCCCTATGGCTCATTGCATCCACGCAAGACCATCGACACCATTCTGGCCGAGCCGCTTCAGGTGCATGGGCTGGGCAATCGCAATACGCGCATTCTGGATATGCTCGATGCGGTGGGGCTGGACAAGCGCTACCGATTTCGTTTCCCGCATCAGCTCTCCGGTGGGCAGCGGCAACGTGTCGCCATTGCCCGGGCGCTGATGCTGGAGCCGTCCATCATGCTGCTGGATGAACCGACCTCGGCGCTGGATGTGTCGGTGCAGGCAGAGATACTGAACCTGTTGAAGCGGCTGCGGGCCGAGCAGAACCTGACCTACCTGATGGTCTCGCACAATCTGCCGGTAGTGGGTTTCATGTGCGAGCGCATGGCAGTAATGCAGCAAGGGCGTATTGTGGAGATCTGCGATACGACAGCGCTGCGTACGGGCGAGTTCGCCAATGGGTATACGCGGGAGTTGTATGCGGCGAGTGGAGGTGGAGAGGCAAGTGGCCGACTCGCCGAAAGCTCCGATTGAATCCAGAGAGAGCCGACGTTCTCTTTATCCCAGATCTGCGGTGGCGACTATCTCGATGCGCATGTTGGGCGCTACCAGGCCTGCCACAATCAGACTGGCTCGATTAGGGTAGGGGGCCTTGAAATACTGGCTGTAAACCTTGTCCACTATTGCCATGTCTGCCACGTCGAGCAGAAATATCTGAACCTGGACGACATCAGCGAGTGAACCTCCGGCCTCTTCCAGAACAGCTTGCAGATTGCGAATACTCAGATCGGTCTGCGCTTCGATCCCGGCATTCAGGATGGTCCCGTCGGCTTGTACAGGGCCATGAGTTGTATAAACAATGCCGCGTGATTTTACGCCCCATGAGAAGGGCTGGCCGATGGGAGGCAAGCCGCCTGTGAGAATCTGTTTCATGCGATTTCCTGTCTGAGAGTGGCAAGGTCGCGATACCAGCGGTGGTTGCAGTCCATCAGGCTGAGGTGGCTACCAAAGTGGTCGGTGTCATCAATATGGAAACGTGCAGGTTTGCCGCTGTCTGTCAGCGAGGCGCGAGCTGCTTCGTTGGAAGCTCGCACACGTCCCGAGTCGGCGGCGCCCCAGGTAAACGACATGGGCATGTGAAGGTTATCGAGCCAGGCCAGGGGGCTTGCATCCCAGTCTTGTGATGGGTCTTCCAGCACCATTTCGTAGACACGGGCTTCGAGGCTTCCAGGCGTCGGAGCATCTGAACGCATGTCCAGAATGGCGCTGATTGGCAGGCAGGCACTCAGGGCATCAGCCGGTAGCCCGTTTTCGATACACAAGTCCGGGCGCAGGGCGATCTGGCTGGCAAGATGGGCACCGGCAGAGTGACCGGCGAGAAAGATGCGATCGGGGTTGCCGCCAAATTCGGCTATGCGGGCGCGTATTTCTCGAATGGCGATGATGGCGTCGCGCAGAAACACCGGATAGCGATTCTCCGGCGCCAGACGGTACGTCGGGGTGACCAGCAGGCAGGACTGCGCAGTGATGCCGGGCGCCATGAACCCGGACCATTCCTTGTAGCCATTGGTCCAGCCCCCACCGTGCAGGAAGATCACCACGTCCAGTCCCTGTGGTTCCTCAGGTGTGAAGACATCAAAGCGTTCCCAGAAATTACTGCCAAAGCACTGGTTTCGGTGCTCGACGACGCCAGGCCATGGACCCGAAGAGGCGGCCACGGCCTGCGCAGCATAAAGAGATGCAGCATGGAAGGGCAGGGGAAGCTGCGGCGGAAGATCAAGGCTCATGGTGTCTCGAATGTGAACAGAGGTTGTTCGCCCAGTGGGAAGGGATTGACGATGCGGAGAGATCGACATGCGAAAGCGCTATAGATAGCCGAAAAAGCGCGGCAGAAAGAGGATGATGTCAGGGGCCAGAACGAGCAGAAGCAGCAACAGGATCAGGGCCGAGAAGAAGGGCACTACGGCGCGGAAGATCTTCTGAATCGGCACTCCGGTGATGGACGACAGCACGAAGAGCACCAGTCCGTAGGGGGGCGTGATCAAGCCGATCATGAAGTTGATGATGACCACCACACCAAAGTAGGTGAGATCAATGCCCAGTGCGCGAGCAGTCGGCAGAAGCAGTGGCACGATCACCAGAAGAATCACCGAACCATCGAGGAAGCAGCCGAGCAGCAGAAGCAACAGGTTGACGGACAGCATGAAGGCCAGAGGAGACATTCCCAGCGTTTCGATCAGATTGACCAGCGCACTGGCAAGCCCCTCATTGGCAATCGCATAGTTGACGACGAAGGCGCTGCCAATCAGCAACATGGTGGACGCCGTCTGACGGATCGATTCGTCGAAGGAGGTACGCAGGTTTCCAGCCTTCAGTGTGCGCAACAGTGCGCCACCGATGAACATGGCCCAGAGTGCGGCAACGGCGGCGGCTTCGGTAGGACTGAACATGCCTGACCAGATACCACCGAGCAGCACCACGGGCAGGGTCAGTGGCAAGCCGGCGCGGCCAAACCTGGGCATGGCCTCATTCAGGGAAACCTTGGCGCCCGGAGCCAGGCCGTGACGATTGGCCACGGCGGCGACGGTTGCCATGATCGTCAAGCCCATCAACAGTCCCGGTACGATCCCTGCCAGAAACAGCCCTCCAACAGAGGCTCCCGAGAGCATGGCGTAGATCACCAGTGGGATCGATGGCGGTATTACAGGCGCGATTACCGCGCCTGCCGCGGCAACAGCCACTGCCAACTCGCCGGGAAACTTTCCGATCTGGCGCATCATGCGGATCGACACGATGCCAGGTCCGGCGGCATCTGTTACGGCAGAGCCGCTCATGGACGAGAATATGATGCTCACCAGTACGGTGACGTGGCCAGTACCGCCGCGAAAGCGACCCATGATGGCATCGGCCGCAGACCAGAGTCGTTCGCTGATGCCTGCCGCGTTCATGACATTGGCGGCAAGAATGAACATGGGGATCGCCACGAGTACATATATGCCGGTCATCTGCCCCATGACCTGATCGGCGAGTAGACCGACATCCTGCCCGGTGGCGAGAAAGTACAGGGCGCCGGCGGCAAACATCGACAATGCCAGTGGCAGGCGCAGAATGGCGCCCAGAATGAAGCTGCCGGACAGAACCCAGAGACCGTAAGTCATGCGTGTTCCTCCGGTGTGTGTTCCAGGCCGGCCAGCACTTGCTCCCAGGGACCAAAGGCCAGTCGCCAGGTCAGTATCAACAGGCGTAGCGATATGGCGATGAGGAAGACTGCGAAGATCGAATACACTCGATCAAGCGGGATGCGCATCATGTCGGTGGTCGAGATGTTCATGAACAGGATGTAGTCGATGATTCCGTAGATCGAGGCAGAGAGGATCCCGACAAACCAGAGTGAGCCCAGCATTACCACCACCCTCTGTACCTTGAGGGGAAACAGTCGATAGACGACATCAAACGAGATGTATTCAGGGAAGCTCAACACGAAGGCGCCTGTCCAGAATACAAGCCAGGTAGCAAGGATGGTCACGGCTTCATCTACCCAGGTTTGCGGGAGACCGAAGAGATGGCGCATGGCGATGCCGTAGATGAACAGTGCAAACAGCGCAAACATGCCAGCGGTGGCAATGTGTGATGCAATGCGAGAGCCCTGTTCTGCAAGGGTCTTGATCATGGCTGGTCTCTGAGTGGGGTGGCTGAGCAGTGAAAGGTCCGGACGCGAATGGCCCGGACCGGCGTGTCTCTACTTGGTTTCAGCAATTGTCGCGGCGAGGCCCGGGACCCATTCGTCGACCATGCCGGTGGACTCGTACTTTTCCCACACGGCCGAACGGAACAATTCGGTATCGACCTCGGTGATTGTCAGGCCTGCCTCGGTGAAGGTGGCAATGGCAGATTCCTCGTCAGCACGAGTTTCTTCGATTTGCACGTCTACGGCCTCACGTGCCAGAGTGCGCAGTGTTGCCTGCTGCTCGGTACTCAGCTTGTCATACGCCTTCTTGCTGATGGCAATGAAGACCGATTGAATCAGATGTCGAGTCAGAACAACCTGCTCGGTCTGTTCGTAGAATTTCCAGTCACGAGTCAGGTTGGTCGGATTATCCTGGGCATCAATCGCGCCGGTCTTCAGTGCCAGATAGACTTCGGTGATGGGCATGGACACGGGCGTGGCACCCAGTGCTGCAGCCATCGTCTGAAACGCCGGGCCGGGGGGCATGCGCGTCTTGACACCATTGAGATCGGCGGGCTTGGCGACATCGCGCTTGGTGGCGAGGTTGAATGTACGAGTGCCGAGGTAGGCCGTGTCCAGAATGATGACGCCGGTCTTTTCTTCCACATCCTTGTAGAACTGTTCGCCGATGTCGCTGCGGAAAACATCGATCATGTGCTGACTGTCGCGGAACAGATAGGCGGCGCTGAGAATGCCATACTGAGGCAGTTGCTGTTCGATTTCAAAGGTCACCGGAGAGGCCATTTCAAGATTGCCGCGGATCAGCGCGGGCAGCTCGGTGCCTTGCTTGAACAGTGAGCTGGAGTGGTGCACTGAAGCATTGATGTCATCGGGGTAGGCCGCTTCCATACCATCTGCAATGTGCTCGAAGGCGCGGGTAAGTGGTGAATCGCCAGGAGCGGCGGTAGAAATACGGAGGTCAACCTGGGCCATTGCAGGGCCAGCCAGTCCGATCATCCCTGCCACAGCGATGGCGGTCATGTTTCTGAATTGAATCATTTATCACGTTCCCGTTTTTATGTAATTGATTTACAAGAAAAAATATCGTTGCCTGAAAGCACCTGTCCTTGTATGTATTCAGTTCTGGTCAAGACTTCGCTGGACGATCAGCGTGCAGAAACTCAAGTTCTTCATTGAGTGTAAAATTTATCGTACTTTTGGTATTGCATGAAATATCATATATTTTATAAAATGTAAAAAGCAATAGGAAATCGGATAAAACTTATGAAACACCGCGGAACCGCTTACGATTCCATCAAGGCCGATATTCTGTTGGGAGTCCTGTCACCCGGCGAAAGGTTGCGCGTGGCCGAGTTGAATGCACGCTACAAGCTTGGTCTGACGCCTATCCGGGAGGCGCTGGTGCGCCTGTCTTCCGAAGGGCTGGTCGACTCTGAAGCGAACCGGGGTGCCAGAGTGCGCGATGCGTCGCTGGCAGAGTTGTTCGACCTGACTGAAACCCGTATCGATGTCGAGGTCTGGTGCCTGACACGCGCCATTGCCCATGGGGATGAGGAGTGGGAAGCCGAGATCCTGCGCAGTCAGCACTTGCTGTCACGCGCACCGACTCCGAACGACAGCGAAGATCAGGACAGCGCTGCCCATTGGGAAATGCTCCACCGACAATTTCATTTCGCCCTCGTATCGGCCTGCGGGTCGGAGTGGAAACTGAAGATCTGGAACATGTTGATGGATCATTCCGAGCGCTACCGGAATCTGCGGCTGCTGAATTTCTATCGTTCGCAAGCCAATGTAAGAAACATGAATGCTGAACATGCCTCTATCGCCGATGCCGTGATTGCGCGTGACACTGAACTTGCCGTGCAACTGATGACCAACCATTTGTCCGCAACCAAGGCAGCGGCGGAGCAGTTGCTGAAAGAGCAGGAGGGAAGCGCGGTGCCAGACCCCCTGGCAGAGGCCTCCGTGTCGCAGGGTGCTGATCAAGAAGGAGTGAAGGGATGACTGTTCTCATAACCGGCGCCGGGCTGCTCGGTCAGGAAGTGGCAAAACGACTGGCTGCGCAACAGGAACGTTTCGTGTTGACGGATGTGCGCAAGCCCGAAGGGTTGGCAGAGAATCTGCCCGGGATGAGCTTCGTGCAGCTAGATGTCAGAGATGCCGAGGCACTGCTTGCTGTGTCGCAAGAGGCTGGTGTCGATCGCATCGTCCATACGGCAGCGGTGTTGTCGAACGGTCTGCGGGCGAATCCGGTCCTGGGTCTTGACGTGAATTTCATGGGGACAGTGAACATTCTCGAACTTGCTCGTACCTTGCAGGTGAAGCGCACGGTATCGATCAGTTCAACGACTGTCCTGTATTCAGGCTTTGGCGGATTCGGGACAGAACTCATCCCCGAGGACGCTGCCATGCGTCTGTTGTCCGACCGTCCTCGTAGTCTGTACTCGGCAACCAAGCTGGCGGGTGAGAATCTTGGCATGTTGTACCGAGATCTTTACGATGTTGATCATGTCTCGCTTCGGTTGGCAGCCGTGATCGGTGGAGACATGAATATGCCAAGCAGTGTGCCTGGTCAACTGATGTCAAAGCTGGTAACCGCGGCAAAGTCAGGCGAAGATTGCGCACTTGATAATCCACTGCTGACATGGGGCGGTCAGGAAGAGTTCGTGGACCTGCGTGATTGCGCGGGTGCCGTACTGGCGGCACTGTACGCCGAAACTCCAGAGCAGGGTGTCTACAATATTGCCCACCAGAAGTTGTGGACGCTGTCCGAGGTGATCAGTAGCGTTGCGCAGATCTATGGTGCGTTTCATTGTGATTATCCGGAAGAAATTGAAACTGGTTTTGCCGGATTTCCCCACAAGCGGCCTGCGGGAAGTGACACTTCACGGGCAGCGCAAGAGCTGGGTTTCAGCTGTGAACATGATCTGAGTGACACCTTGCGTTACTGGTTCAAGGGGTGATCTGATGTTCTGATAGCAGGTAGTAATACCAAGGAAGCTATCGGGTTTGTTGCTACGCTCTGATCGATGTCCCCGAGAGTCCGTGTATGAGAATCCTCCGATCCATTCATTCCCGTTCTCGACAGCTGGCCATGCTGTCGCTGCTGGGACTGGACAGAGGAGCGTTGGTATCAGGTGCAGGATGCGCAAACCTTCGAGCAGATCTGCAACGGTGAGGATTCATGTGCCATTCCCGGTGCCGGGCGGTATATTGTCATCAACCATAGTCTTGGCTGGCGTCTCGAGCTGGAGGTGGGTGAGGACGCATAGCAGGTTGTGTTGAGCAGCGAGGTTTTATTCAATGATGAAAAACCGTTTTGTTTGTACTTCCTTGATCCTGTTATCGCTGGTTGCCTGTGACAGCGACAACAGCGATGGTGATTCGGTTGGCAATGACTCTGTCGGCAATCTGATCAATGAAGATAATGCGACTGCGCTGTTGTTGCAGGCGTTCGAAGTGTATTCGGGACGTGCCTACGACAATCGCCTGAACCAGTTTCCCTATGAACTCGGTGAAAGTGCCCAGTGTGATAATGATGGTGTGACGTCGCAGGATGCGACCAGCCTCGGTTTCGAGAACTGTGCCATTGCCGGCGACATCGTGAGTGGTGGGGTGAGCCAGAGCATCGATAGTACCGGTATCGATCGCCAGTTCCAGGATTTCACGGTGAGCTTTGGTAGCGAGGGTGTGATGGATGTCACTGGAGGTCATTTCATTGCCTGTTGCACGCCAGTTGATGCCTTCAGCACGGACAATCTGAATTACCGTCTGAGTTATGCCGGCGGTACGCTGCAGGTGAATGGTGCTGCCACTTACCAACGTATTGAAGCCGAACGCGGTGTAATGGGTGGTAGTTTCAGTATGGATCCGCCCGCTGCATCGGGTCATACCTTTGTGGTCTCGACCAATCGTGAATTCAGTTTCGACAGCGGCGCCAATCTCTCGGCAGAAGAGCTCGAGTACAACCGTGGTCACTGGTTGTTTCAAAGCGGTGAGCTGGAGATGCTGGCAGACGATGGCAGTAGTGTCATCGTGAATGCCGATACGGGCGATGAACAGACACTTTCCATGACCGTCAGCAATGCCGACGGTAAATTCAGTACCACCGAGAATTGGAACGAATTCGACGAGGCCTTGCGCTGGAGTCCGGGAGCCCAGCTCGGCAGCTTCACGCGCGACAACAGTGTCGACATTCTCGACGAAGTGTTTGCCTACTACAGCGGCCAGGGCTACGTCGCTACCTTGCACAGTCTGCCGGACTATTCGGACGACACCTACGTGCGTGGCCCTGATTTGACGCCCACTCAATATGGCGGATACGATTTTGGTGTGCCTATCAATGTGGACTGCAGCGGAGGAGGTACAGCGGCATTCACACCTTTCCGGGAAGACTTGTACAGCTTCATCGGCTATGGCTGGTCCTACGACTTCAATGGCTGCGTGGACGGGGGCAATACCTTGCAAGGAGCCTTGTCCATCAATGCAGCCGAACTGCACTTTACCTATGATTCTGACGGGTTGAGCAAGGAGTCGCTCGATAGCAATATCAGCTTCTCGGGCAAGGTGGAATACAACCCCGAGGGTTCCAGTGCGTGTAACAACTGCAAGTTCTGGATGAGTGAAAACCTGCAACTGACGAATAATGACCCGGCGGGACCGCTGCAGATTGCCAATGGCAACACACAGTTCGGTTATCGGGGCCCTGGTTACGAAATCCGTTCCAATCTGTCCGGTAGTGTTTCGATCAATACACCGGCGACAAACAGTGAATGGGTGCATGCGTCAGTACTGGAGAACATCGCATTCACGTATATCTTCGACCCGGTCAGTGAGGCCGAGTCCATGCAGAATACCTCTGTCGGCAAACTTCAATTGCTCAGCGACAAGGGTGACACGCTCATCCTGGATGCCAATAGCGAGGATGGCAGTACTGTGACTCTGAACCTGAGTCGTCCCGGCTTGTCGACGCAGTTCACACGGCAATGGTCAGTCTGGCGTGACAGCCTGACGCCGGTACAGGAGAGGGCGCCTGTCTTCGCCTATTAGGTTGGTTGCTGGAGTCAGGGAAGCGAACGGAGCTGTTTGTCACCGGTAGTCGTAGGCACCTTTCATGCGCTGTGTGCCTTGCGGGCAGCGGTATTTCTACCGATACAATTGTTTTAGAGCTGCAGAAAATACGCGTCGGTATCCTCTTATACTGATCTGTCAGGGCGTGCTGCCTTGAGTGCTATCCCGGCACGTTTCCGTTTCGCCCAGGACACCTCATGAGACCATTTATCGATACGCCTGTTCGACTGGCCAGTGCGTTGCTGGTCGGTGCCTTGCTGGTGTCTGGCTGTTCGGGTTCCAGTGATTCTCAACCCGCCTCTGGAGGCGATGTGCTCAATGCGGATGGGACAAACGGGACGGGCGGTGGTGCTGCTGGCGAGATGGACGACGGCGCGACGGCAGGCGGCACTGGCGAGACCAGCGGCGAGACCGGGGGCGAGGGCTCAGACGGGAATACGACTGGCAATGCTCAGGGCAACAACACAGACGTGCCAGACCCTTTGGCACGAACCACGATAGCCGTTGATTTCGCTATCACGGTTCCATCCTATGTGTCCGACTCACTTCAGGTTCGAATAGTCTGGGGTGATGAGGATATTGTCGCTGGCTGGGTAGGCGATGAATTCTGGTCGGCGTCTGCTGATTTCAGCAGCGATACCGAAAACCTTCTGGTCGTCACGTTCTACGATGGTAACGGCGCTATCGTCCTGGGTCGCTTTGAGCAAAGCTTCAAGACAGGAACCAACGATTCGGAAGCCTTTACCATCAATGCCGATCAGTTCGACACGGACCAGTGGGACGATGACAACGATGGCGTCAGTAATCTCGATGAATCGATTGCAGGAACAGACCCGTCGGGATCCGCACGAGTGCTGCTGTTCAGTGAAACTCGCGGATACCGCCACGACTCGATAGAGGTTGCGCTGCAGGCGCTTGAAGAGCTGGCAGCATCCTCCGGTATTCAAACGACGCGGGCTGATGATTCCGCCGGCATGTTTACCGATGAGAATCTTGCGCGGTTCGATGCCGTGGTCTGGGTCGTCACTTCAGGCGATGTGCTGGAAGCGGATGAACAGACGGCGTTTGAAGCTTATATCCAGTCGGGAGGTGGCTATGCCGGCATTCATGCGGCCAGTGATACCGAGTATGAATGGCCGTGGTATGGCGGCCTGGTAGGCGCCTGGTTCGAGCGTCATCCGGAAGTGCAATCAGCCACCCAGGATGTCGAGGACGGAACGCATCCATCGACAGCCCACTTGAGTTCGAGGTGGACGCGCACCGACGAATGGTATGACTACAGTGCCAATCCACGGGCGCAAGTGACTGTACTGCTCAGCCTTGACGAAGACTCCTACACCGGCGGCGGGATGGGCGACGACCACCCGAGTGCCTGGTATCACGAGTATGATGGCGGACGATCGTGGTACACCGGTGGTGGCCATACTGAGTCCAGCTATGCCGAACCGGAATTTCGTGCGCATCTGCTGGGTGGTCTGCGCTATGCCGCTGGACTCGACGAATAGCGCGGTATTCGCGCAGTTCTCAGCAAAAGAAATCTCTACGCTGGTGTATCGGTACATCGACGCAATACGCCCGGTATCGTGGCAGATGTTCTGCGAGCAAACTACCCTGCAGCGTGTCGTTCGTGATGATCCATTGACGCATCAGCAAGCGTCTTCCGCCAACGTGGACAACACCTAACGCGGTATTAGTACCATCGTCGACAGACGTCATTTTGCAGTGCAGTTCACGGCGCTATAGTTGTGTCTTCTGAAAATGACGCAACAAAAAAGGACGCCTGTTCATGATCAAGAAGAAGTCGACCAAACGATACCCAACCGTTCTGGTCCCATCGCTGGCCATGCTGACTGTGGTCGCCAGCTCTGTCGCTGCCGCACAGCAGGGTAGCGATCTCCCTCGCATCATAGGTACGCAGCTGCCGGGGACCGCTCAGTCGATGCTGGATATCAGCATCGACGGTAATCGCATCAGTACCGTGGGCAATGACTACGGTGGATTGCTGCCTGATATGGATGGCGATGGCATTGTCGATGCCTATCTCAAGGCCGTCGAGCCCGGTGAAACCTGCACGACGCTGATCTTGCTGCCGAGCAAGCAGGCACGCGCAGCCCAACTTCAATCAGACGACCTTGGTGCCTATACCCGCATACGTAATTTTGATAGTCAGAATGCTGCCGAGGGTTGTGATGACTACAATCCGGGTCTGGACCTGCAGGTGTTGGGGGATCTGACAGGAGACGGCATCCCTGAATTGTCGACGCGTAGCTCCGGTGAAGGCCAGAATGAAATCGTCATCAACGGTGCCTTGGCCAATGGCACTCTGATCGAGTCAGGCAATCCGATTGCTGGACAGGTGAGCCGGATAGCGGGCAATACCGACATACAGCCGGTAGGAGATATCGACGGTGACGGCAGAGTGGATCTGTATCTACGCAAATTTGATGACACCTTCGATGCAGTTGATGATGGTTCGCCCAGTTGCGTCATTTACTCCAGCTCGGCCAGTCTGCCAGCAGAAATCAGCATCGGTAGTCTGGCTGGCAGTACTGCATTAGCTACATTTTCCTTGAGTGAATACGATGCTTGCCCTTTCGTTACCGCGATCGGGGATGTCAATGGCGACGGTGCCAGCGATATTGCCATCACGGTAGGCTACGAGGGTGATACTCATGTCGTTCACGGAGAAGCAGGCCTGGAGCTGGATGATGACTTTGCAGAAAATGGTTATCGGATTCAGGGTGTTTATCTGACCAATGACCAGAGAGCCTTCGATTTTGATGGGGATGGCTTTGATGATGTGCTCATGCCGGCCTATGCCTATGAATCGAATAGATTGCTGGCGGGAACGGGAACGCTCATCGCCTACGGTAGCCCCGACGGTCTGATCACGGCAGAGGATTTTCCAACGCGGGAAAACGGCGTGGTGACAGAGCTTATCCACAAATTCGAAAAGCCCGTATGGCACTCGCAATGGGGTTGGAACAACGTGCTCTCTCCGAAGAGCGTTGGGGATATAAATGGCGATGGTGCGGATGATTTGCTGATCATCAATTACAACTACTCATTCGACGCTGAGAACACCAGCGGTAATGGACAGAAATTCGCCATCGTTTATGGCACACCCGGAAAGCGTTTTCCGGTACTGCTGGAGGCCAGTGTCGATGGGGGCAATGGTGTGTACTGGTCGGAAGAAAACGGCTACCTGAGTTCGCTCATACTTGCCGGCGATTTCACTGGCGATGGCATCGACGATCTGGCCTATGGTGATCGCGTCATAGAGGGTGCATCCCGAACACGCCTTGCGACTGAGCCGCAGTACGTGCGTCTGTTTGATGGGCCAGACTCGCTGGATATCAGTTGGAGTCTCCCTGAAGATCCCTCCAGTCTGAATGGCTACCGTATTGTGAGCAACGGGCAGACAGTTGCCCAGCTGGAAACCTATCAGAACCAGTATCGCGTGGACAGAGATGCCGGTCAGGCCATCACGGAGCTGCGCGTGCAATCCATCGATGAAGCCGGCAATGTGATCGGCGAAGTCGTACGCCAGCCGGACCTCACCGAGCCTGAGTTTGCCGCTATCCTGGGTGATTTCAAGGATGCGGAATACAATGCCCGGGGTAGCATCGTGCCCGCTGACACCTATACCTTGACAGGCAAGTCCTATGGGCCGGAGCTGGGCGAGTTGTTCTGGAATACCACCAAACGATTCGTGCTGGTATGGCGTAACGGCGAGATCGTTGATCGAGTCGAAGGCAATAGCTACATGGTGAACGGTGGTGGTGAGTATTTCATCACGACAGACTATGCTGGATCCATTCCGGATGACGGTAACACTGGCCTGTTTGCATCGGGCACTCTGCGACGCAGCAACGTCGTTTCGGTGAATGCTACCGATACGGATACACCGGTGGAGCCTCCGGTCACAGACGGCTTGCCAGCCGCACCTGCCAATCTGCGAGCAGCCGTTTATTCGAATACCGCGGCAGAGATCTTCTGGGACCGTGCCGTATTGGGAGACAACGTCACGTCTTATCTGATTCGTCGCAATGGTGAAGACATTGCCAGCACCACAGGTATCAGTCTGTTCGATTCAACGCGTCAGCCGGGGCAGGAATACACCTATACCGTGATCGCTGTCGACAGGTTCGGCGCTCGTTCAAACCCTTCCACGGTAACCACAGAGATATACGGTGAAGTCGAAGAGCCAACAGCGGAGTCCTTGCTACCTCTGAGTGGGCAGGTGTACTCCTCGACAGCCCTCGAGCTCTTCTGGAATGTCGATGAACTGGAGAATGCCGGTTCGCTGCGTTATGAAGTTCTGCGGGACGGGCAGTCAGTGAGCCTGTCCAACGCTCGCAGCTATTTTGTCAATACGCTGCGTTCGAATACCACCTACCGTTTCGAACTGCTTGCCATCAATGCCCAGGGCGACGAAGTCGCTCGAAGTCCTGAGTTGTTGCTGACTACTCGCTGAGTCCATAAAACCAGCTAGCACCTTGTTGGCTTATCGGGCCATCCAGTCTGGATGGCCCGTTACAGTTGTCTGGATTCGAGGCCGGGCGTTCCTTCCCTGTGCCTGTCTTCTGTTCATGGTGATACTACAAGGCGAGCCTTATCAGGTAAGCAACAAACAGCAGAGTTGCAACGCTTGCCAGCCATATCCCGATGAACCACAGGACTCGGCTTCTGGTCGTATTGTTCGCCATCAGTGGTAACCCTCCTCCGGGTTGATCTTGCCTCTGAAGACCCAGTAGGCATAGGCGGTATACATCAGAATGAGCGGTACCAGTACAACGGTTCCCACCAGGGCAAACGACAGGCTTTTCTCCGGTGCGGCAGCATCCCATATCGTGACGCTGGGAGGCACGAGGTAGGGGAAGAAGCTGATGGCAATACCGATGAAGCACAGCACGAACAGCAACAGGGAGTAGACAAAGGGTGATGCATCCCGGTGGTCATTCAAGCCGGTAAACAGGCCCCTTGCCGCGAACAGTACCAATAGCGGTATCAAGAGACTGAACATCAGGCTTGGCCAGGCAAACCAGCGCTTGAAGTACACCGCATCCTGAAAAGGTGTGAGGATGCTGACCAGGGCCATGAGACTGAGGGTGGCGATTGCAGTCATCCAGGCATATCGACGCATGCGGTTCTGAATGCTGCCGTCCGTTTTCATGATGAGCCAGGTGGAACCCAGCAGGGCATAGCCGATCACCACAGCAACGCCCACGATGATGCTGAACGGTGTGAGCCAATCCCACCAGCCGCCGCTGTAGGCTCGGCCGGTGACTTCAATACCCTGAACCAGCGCACCAAGGGTGATTCCCTGCATCATGGCAGAGACCATCGAGCCACCGGCAAATGCCACGTCCCACACTCCCTTCCATCGAAGGGTGCGCCAGCGGTATTCGAATGCCACCCCTCTGAATACCAGCGCCAACAGCATGAGGGTAATGGGCATGTACAGGGCTGGCAGTATCACGGCATAGGCCAGCGGGAAGACGGCGAACAGACCTCCGCCTCCCAGCACCAGCCAGGTCTCATTGCCATCCCATACCGGGGCAACCGAATTCATCATGACGTCCCGATCGGCTGTCTCGGACATGAACGGGAACAGTATGCCGATACCCAGATCGAAGCCATCCAGGATGACGTAGGTGATGACGGCAAAACCGATGATGCCTGCCCATACAAGGGCCAGATCAATTTCCATTGAAGTGCTCCTGATCGTTCGAGTCGGTTTTTTTCTTGTCAACGATGTCGGTATCGACCTGCGGAGCCGGCGTTATTCCAGCCGTACGCAGAGGGCCGTCGTTGAGATCCACATTGCCTGACCCCGGTGCCTTGCTCATCATTCGCAGCAGGTAGAAGGTCCCTGCGCCGAACACGAAGAAGTACACGATGATGAAAGCCAGCAGAGACGTGGCGACGGCCGGGGCTGCGACCGGCGCCAGAGAGTCGCTGGTGCGCAGCAGTCCGTAGACGGTGTATGGCTGACGACCGACCTCGGTGGTCACCCAGCCTGCCAGTACGGCCAGAAACCCTGCAGGCCCCATCAGTACCGTTGTGCGATGCAGCCAGCGATCGGAATAGAGCGGTGTCTTCCATCGGCGCCACAAGGCCCAGATACCTACCGCGAGCATCGCAAAACCGATGCCGATCATCAGGCGGAAGCTCCAGAAGACGATGGCAACCGGCGGTTCCTCGTCGTCGGGTATCGTATCAAGCCCATCCAACGGTGCATTCAGATCATGCTTCAGAATCAGGCTGGACAGCTTCGGAATCTGCACCGCGTAGTCAATGCGTTTTTCTTCCGGGTTGGGAATGCCGAACAGGATCAGAGGAGCCCCCTCAGGGTGACTGTCGTAATGCCCCTCCATTGCCATGACCTTGGCGGGCTGGTGCTCCAGGGTATTCAGTCCATGGAAGTCTCCGGCAACAATCTGGATGGGTGTGACGATGACGGCCATCCACATGGCCATGGAAAACATGCGGCGCGAGGCCGTGTGTTCATTGTCGCGAAGCAGGTGAAACCCGGCAACACCGGCCACCACGAAGGCGGTGGTGAGGTAGGCTGCCAGGACCATGTGAACCAGGCGATATGGAAACGAAGGATTGAAGACTATCTGCCACCAGTCCTCGGGCACGAACTGCCCGACGTCGTTCATTGCGTAACCGGCCGGTGTCTGCATCCAGGAATTGACTGACAGTATCCACGTGGCTGACATCAAGGTGCCGAATGCCACCATGGCAGTGGCGAACATGTGTAGACCCGGTCCGACACGCTTGCGTCCGAACAACATGATGCCGAGAAACCCTGCCTCCAGGAAGAAGGCTGACAGCACCTCATAGGCCATCAGAGGCCCCAGAATCGGCCCTGTCTTGTCGGCAAAGACACTCCAGTTCGTGCCGAACTGATATGACATGACAATCCCCGAGACCACGCCCATGGCAAAGGCGACGGCGAAGATCTTCTTCCAGTACTCGAACAGGGTCAGGTAGGTCTGATTGCCGGTTTTCAGCCACAGTGCGTTCAGCACGGCCAGATAACTGGCAAGGCCGATCGAGAAGGCCGGAAAGATGATATGAAACGAGATCGTGAAAGCGAATTGGGCCCGAGCCAGGGTCTCGGCGGTCAAGGATTCCATTGAGCGATTCTCTTGAAGATGCGTATGGCTTTTGGAACACAGTCAGATACCAGCGTTGTCATCGCGGTAACTGAGCCTTCTCTTACGGGCTGCTCATTGATTCAGTTGTCAGTCTGGCGAAAACAGGACTATTCCCCGGGTGTTGAAAACCAATCAGGTGCGCCAGGCGTAAGAACCTGATGCTCAAGTGATTCGCTGGGCAATAATCGGACTGTTGTCCGGTATCGCTCATTAAGTGCATGCGACTTGTCGGCTGGTCACTAAAGACGGTCGTCAGCAGACCGATAAGGGGTTACAGGCTTGGATAGCCCATAACCCAGAATGCGCCTTGATCGGGCTGCGGATCCTTACAGATGGCCGATGTCTCGAAAATTGGTGTACAAGGCAAGCTTGCGTTCTGGCTGCTGATGGTGCTCGTGCCGGTCGTGATCGGAGGTGCTGCCAGTCTGTACACGATCAATCTTCGTCTGACTCAGAGAATCGAATCCGACCTGATGAACACTCGCCGGCTTGAAGCGGCGCGTATCACGGAGGCGCTGGAAAACTACCGCAACGATGTGGAATTGCTGTCGGCCGGGCGCAATGTGGTGGACCTGGTCTCACAGATACATCGGTATCGACAAGGTACATTGCAGGGTGACGTGAGCGTCAATGGATACGATGGGCTCGAGGTCGTCAACCCGACCGATGATGCGCCGCTGCAGAATCTGGTGAACGAACTGGACAATCAGGCTCGTTCGGTCGGCTCCGAGATTGTTGAATTGCAACTGCTGGATCTGCAGGGCAACTCCCTGGGATCCACGGCGGGATTTGCCTGGACACCCTATCAGGCTGATATCGTGAAAACCGCCATCGCGACGGAGAAGACGCTCTTTGGCAATGCGTTTCGGGCCCAGGATGGGGAGCATCGCATGGGAATGGTGGCACCCATACTCGGCCCTGAGCGCCGCGCTGTCGGGGCCTTGCTGGTGGAGATGCGTCTCGAGCCTATCGTCGGTCTGGTTGTAGCACACGAAGGTTTTGGTGAAACCAGCGAGTCGCATATTGCGCAGCCCACGCCCGAGGGTGATGCCGAATTCATCACCTTGCTGCGTTTCAAGCGGCAGGCTGCGTTCAACAAGGTGGTTCCCAAGTCGAAGAATCTGCCAATCAACTGGTCACTGGAATCTCTTGGCGGGCGTCTTGTACGCTCCCCCGATTATCGTTCGATCGACTCCATACTGGCCATCGAAACCCTGCCGGAAACCGGCTGGGGACTGGTGGTCAAGATCGATGCCGTCGAGGCATTCCAGCCGATTGCAGAGGTGCAGAGGATTGTTCTTGTCACCACGCTGGTGCTGATACTGGCAGTGGTGCTGGGCTGGGTTCTGTACCTGCGGCCATTGGGGAAACGCATGCAGAAACTGTCTCTGGCTGCAGATCGTATTGCAGGGGGTGACCTGCGTGCGGTGATCGGAGACCTCTCTGTCGATGAGATAGGGGCGACTTCGCGCAGTATCGACAAGCTGGCGAAGGATCTGCTGGAGGACATCGGCAAGCGCGCGCAGGCCGAGAAGCAGCTGAAATATCAGGCGCATCATGATGAACTGACGGGGCTGTTCAACCGCAAGCGTGGCAACGAGCTCATCGAGCTGCTGGATCAGAAGCGCGCACAGATCAAGCACCGAGCCGTGTTGTTTCTGGACTTGAACGGCTTCAAGGCCATCAATGACCAGTTCGGACACGATGTCGGCGATCAGATACTGATCGCCGTGGCCGCACGACTCAAGGATACGATCGGCAGCAACTCGGCACTGATCCGTTGGGGTGGGGACGAGTTTGTCATTGTGGCAGTTGGAGAGGATGCCAGGAACATTCAGGACATGATCGAGAAACTCAATCAGATCTTTGCCCAGCCGTTCATCCTGCCATCAGGTGCGCATGGCGTGGGTTGCAGTATTGGTCTGAGTTGCGCTGAATCCGTTGAGTGCAGGCTCGACGATGTGCTGGTGGAAGCCGATGCACGGATGTACGAGAACAAGCAGTCCAGAAAGACAGCCAGAGGTTCCTTGAGCGAGTCGGATCATCTGGTGCTGGATGCCATCAAGGAGGCGCGACTGCATGTCTGTTTTCAGCCCATCCTGTCGGTGGATCAGACGGGGCAGGTTGAACTGGTCTCGGCTGAAGCTCTGGTGCGAATCGTCACCTCGGATGGTACACGTCTGATGCCCGACGATTTTCTGCCACAATTGACGCGCACTGACACGCTGGTGGCAATGGATATCGTGGTCATGCAGCAAACCTTGAAGCACCTGGAGCAGTGGGTGTCACAGGGGGCGGTCTCGGAACAGTTCACGGTGGCCTTGAACGTCAGTCAGGCACTGGCGCGAAGCGATCAATATGCGAAGGCACTGGAAGGCACGCTGAAAGGTCTGGGACTGCCGGCAAGCCGAGTCTGTATCGAGATTGCAGACGATATGCGGCGAAGCGATCACGAATTCATCTCCCGGCTGCAAGGTATCGGTGTCAGAATTGCATTGGACAATTTTGGTGTGTCCCGGTCCAATCTCGATCGCATGAGTGATTTCCAGCCAGAGCTGGTCAAGATCGACAAGCGCTGGGTCAAGCAGGCCTATGCCGTTGGCAATGAGCAGGGGCGACCCCATCTGAACCTGCTGATGGAATTGTGCAAGGGCCTCGGTGTGGACGTGGTGATCGAAGGTGTCGAACGGCAGGATCAGTTGACCGGTTTGCTGAAAAACAGTGCTATTTCGGTTCAGGGATACTTCTTCTCGGAGGCCGTCAGCGGGGAAATGCTGCTTGATTCGTGGAAGGATTCCACGAACCTTGCATTGCCATCAATCGGCTCGCAGGCCGCGTAGCGAA
>CBDUIJ010000043.1:0-25351 GCA_965367215.1 uncultured Granulosicoccus sp. | reverse complement strand
CCAGATCAGTTTGTTCGGATTGCATTTTTTTCTACATTCTCGTGTGTCCTTCAAAGACTGTAGAACATGGGCCAGTCATTTCAATTGATGAGTTTTCATTTGGCCAATGTATTTTCAACACCCCGCCGGGTAAGGTCACAGACACGGTTTTGTCAAGGAGTCCTTGACGATGCGCGATGGCCACAGCAGCGCAAGCCCCGCTACCACAGGCTCTCGTCTCTCCAACGCCGCGTTCGAAAACGCGTAAACGCACGTGCTGGCGGTCGATGATCTGCATGAAACTGACATTCACACGTCGCGGAAATCTTGTGTGACTTTCTATCAACGGACCCAGCCCTTCGACGTCGGCCAGGTCCACATCATCGACCTGCAGCAGCACATGCGGGTTGCCGATACTGGCCACGCCGACCGAAAAAATCCTGTCAGCCACCTGTAGATCATGGAACAGAGCGGCATCATCGGCGACAAACGGCACACCCTCAGGCTCGAATACCGGTACGCCCATCTGCACCATGACTTGCCCATCATCCTGCAGCAACAAGGTGATCAGACCGTTCTTCGTGTTGACTCGAATGGTTCGGCTGTCGGTCATGCCCCGATCGCTGACAAAACGCGCAAAGCAGCGGGCGCCATTGCCGCAATGCTCCACCTCGTCACCATCGGCATTGAAGATGCGATAGTCGAATTCGGCCTCGGGCACCGAAGGGCTCTCGACCACCAGCAGCTGATCGAAGCCGATACCGGTGTGCCTGTCCGAGAGGCTGCGTATCAGCTCGGGTTCGAGACTGACGTGCTGCTGCTGGTTGTCAATGACCATGAAGTCATTGCCCAGGCCGTGCATCTTGGTGAAGGCGATAGGTGTCACGGCAGCTGGTACTCGTTGGCAAACAGGGCGTCGATGTCTTCACGAGCACGCACCAGATGCGCCTCATCCCCATCCACCATGACCTCGGCTGCACGGGCTCGCGTGTTGTAGTTGGAGCTCATGACAGAGGCATAAGCGCCCGCTGATCGCACACACAGCAAGTCGTCCTGGGCTATGGACAGTGGACGTTGCTTGCCGAGGAAATCGGCCGATTCGCAGATCGGACCCACCACGTCATACACCTGCTGTTCCCGCGGTAGGGTCTCCACTTCCTCGATGGCCTGCCAGGCGCTGTACAGCGCTGGCCGTATCAGGTCGTTCATGGCCGCATCGACCACCGCAAAGTGCCGATCTTCATTGTTCTTGAGGTATTCCACGCGCGTCAGCAGCACCCCGGCCTGCCCGACAATGTAACGACCCGGCTCCACCAGAATTTCCAGTTCACGATCGCCGATTCCCTGAATCACACAGTCGGCCCAGGCACCGATATCCAGACTCTCCTCATCCTCGGTGTAGGCAATTCCCTGACCACCACCCACATCCAGGTGAGACAGGTGAATACCTTCGTCAGCCAGCCGATCGACCATGTCGATGAGCAGGCCGACAGCATCGGCGTAGGGGGACAGACGGGTCAGCTGTGAGCCGATATGGCAATCGATGCCCTTGATTGCCAGGCTGGCATGCTCCGCGCCGCGCCGGTAGCTGTCCATCGCATGGCTCATGCCGATACCGAACTTGTTTTCCTTCAGGCCGGTGGAAATATACGGATGGGTCTGGGCATCGACATCGGGATTGATGCGCAAGGAGACAGGCGCCACGACACCATGAGCCGCTGCCACCTCAGCCAGACGTTCCAGCTCTGCATCGGATTCGACATTGAAGCAGCGAATACCGGCTTCCAGTCCGGCGGCCATTTCAGAGGCACTCTTGCCAACCCCCGAAAACACGATCTTGTCCGCCTGACCACCGGCTGCCAGCACCCGCTTCAGCTCACCCATGGAGACGATATCGAAGCCTGAACCGAGTCTGGCGAGGATATTCAGAATGGCCAGGTTGCTGTTGGCCTTGACGGCATAGCAGATCAGATGACGATGCCCCTGCAGGGCCGTTTCGAATTCCTGCCAGGCACGCTCGATGGCTCCCCGGTTGTAGACATACAGGGGGGTGCCGAACTCTTCAGCCAGCGAACTCAGGGATTTCCGGTCGCTCATCATCGAACCGGATTGACGGTAGAAGGCAGTCATGCGATGGGGTCTTCAGGTGAAATCAGTATGGGCTCGAGTCTGCCAGTCGACAGTCGAGGCGTCAGTATTCAGGGGCGCGATAGTGAGCACAGTTGCGAACGTTCTTGCAACTGCATTTGCAACCGCATTTGCAACCGCTCCTTCTCATGGTTGGGCTGCTTCCTTCTTGCCCGGCTTTACATAGATATCGTCATCGTCCACTTCAGTCGGTTCTGCCACGGGAACCTCATCGACAGCGAGGACACGCTGGAACTGTTCCATATCCTCCTGACTGACCGGATCAGGAATGAGATACAGATCACCTTTATTACCGCAGGCGGACAGTGCCGTGAGCGCTACAAGGCAGGAAATCAGTGGTATCAGTTGTCGCAGAATCATGCCGGCACTTTCGATCGGGGGCTTTGGAGTATACTCGCCTCGCCAACCCACCACCCTGAAACCGCCTGAACCCATGACCCGGAAACTGCTCGATTGCATCGAGATCAACACCACCGAACAACCAGAATATGCCGTCATATGGCTGCATGGGCTCGGTGCCAGTGGTCATGACTTCGAGCCCATCGTACCGGAACTGCAGCTGCTGCAACGTCCCGGAGTCCGGTTCCTGTTCCCTCATGCGCCTGTCAGACCCATCACGGTGAATGGCGGTGCGGCCATGCGCGGCTGGTACGACATCAACTCCATGGACTTCGGCAGTCGCCAGCAGGACAGTGCCGGCATCATGGAATCTGCCAGTCTGATCAGTGAACTGATAGACAGTCAGATAGAGGCCGGCATTCCTGCACGCAATATCACGCTGGCCGGTTTTTCCCAGGGGGGCGCCATTGCCCTGTACGAAGGCCTGACCGGCAAGCACACCCTCGGCGGTATTCTGGCTCTGTCCACCTACCTGCCCATCCAGGAAACATCGCTGCCGGCCATTCCGGCCGATCGCTTGTCTGTCCCTGTCTTCATGGCTCACGGACAGTACGACGATGTCATCCAGATACGCCATGCCGAGCAATCACGTGATGCGATGCTCGAACACAAGGTCGCGCTGGAATGGCACAGCTATCCCATTCCACACAGCGTGAGTGCCGACGAAGTCGCCGACATCTCCAACTGGCTGAAACTTCAGTTCGGCATGTAGGCACTGGCCAGTCGGCCTCGAGCACGCTCGATGGCCGCACTGACAGCTTCGGGTGCGGTACCGCCGATATGGCGCCGGGCATTGACCGATCCTTCCAGAGTCAACACGTCGAAGACATCCTCTTCGATGTGATCACTGAAGCCGCGCAAAACGTCGAGTGACATGTCGGCCAGATCCAGTGAATGCCGGATGCCGTGGGCGACCGCCAGTCCTACGACCTCATGGGCGTCACGGAACGCCAGTCCCTTGCGAACCAGGTAATCCGCCAGATCGGTTGCCGTGGAAAATCCATCCCGCGCAGCGGCCCGCATCTCGGCTTCGCGCACCTGTATGGCCGGCAGCATGTCGGCAAAGGCGCGCAGACACCCGAGCAGGGTATCCACGGAGTCGAACAGGGGTTCCTTGTCTTCCTGGTTATCCTTGTTGTAGGCCAGTGGCTGGCTCTTCATCAGCGTCAGCAGTGACATCAGATTGCCGTAGGCACGACCGGTCTTGCCTCGAACCAGTTCGGGCACATCCGGATTCTTCTTCTGCGGCATGATGGATGAGCCCGTGCAGAAACGGTCGGGCAAATCGATGAAGCGGAACTGGGCAGACATCCACAGCACCAGTTCTTCGGCGATGCGCGACAGGTGCATCAGGCAGATAGCCGTGTTCGAACAGAATTCGATGGCAAAATCACGATCACTCACCGCGTCCAGGGAGTTCTCGCACACCGCGTCGAAGTGCAGCAGCTCACGCGTGATTTCCCGGTCGATGGGGTAGGACGTTCCCGCCAGCGCGGCTGCGCCCAGCGGCATGCGATTGAGTCGTCGGCGGGTATCACCGAGACGCTCCAGATCACGCAGCAACATCTCGAACCATGCCATGACGTGGTGACCGAAGGTGACCGGTTGTGCTGTCTGCAGATGCGTGAAGCCGGGCATGATGGTACCGGCGTGCGTCTGCGCCAGTGGCAGCAAGCCTTCGAGCAGACGTGTGCATTCGGCCGCGGCGGCGTCACAGGCATCGCGCATGTACAGACGGATATCGGTTGCCACCTGATCATTGCGCGAGCGACCCGTGTGCAGGCGTTTTCCCGCGTCACCGATACGTGCTGTCAACGCCGCTTCGATGTTCATATGCACATCTTCGAGCGCCACCGACCATTCGAAATTACCCGACTCTATTTCCTTCTCGATGGCATCCAGTCCCTGACGGATGGCGGTCAGATCGGTCTCATCGAGTACACCAATGCGTGTCAGCATGGCGGCATGCGCGCGTGAGCCTTCGATATCCTGACGATACATGCGCTGATCGAACTGTACGGAGGCCGTGAATGCCTGTACGAACTGATCCGTGGATTCACTGAAGCGGCCACCCCATTGCGAATTGGTCGTCGCCGATTTGCCGGTGCCTTGCGTACCGGTAGCCGGAGTGGTACCGCTGGATGAATCTGTAGAGCTCATGATGAAATCTTCGTGTGCAGAAAACTGATGCAAGTGTACTGGGAAGCGCCGAACTCGGGTAGCGCAGGTAGACTATCGATATCATGAGAACAGCTCCCCACATACTGATAACCCGTCCGACCGGGCAACATCAGCCATTTGTCGAACAATTGCAGGCCCTGGGTCTGTCGGTCAGCCATCTGCCTTGTCTGGAAATCGAGCCACTGCTCGATTCGCAACTGGACAGCGACCCCGTCGGGAATTTCGACAGTGTTCTGTTCACCAGTGTCAATGCCGTCAGACAGGCGCACCGACAACGTCCCTTGCCATGGCCCGGGCTTGCTGTATACGCCATCGGTTCTGCCACTGCTGCATCACTGGAAGGCCTTGGCCAGGCGTTGGCCATCCTCCCGGACTCTCCCTATGACAGTGAGTCCTTCCTCCATCAGGTAGGCGCTCGCACGCCCGGTCGCATGTTACTTGTCAAGGGTTGCGGAGGACGCGGCCTGCTGGGCCCCGGCTTGCAGAAACTGGGGTGGCAGGTTGGCAGTGCAGAAGTCTATCGTCGCCGCTTGCCGAACATATCCGCCGAGCAAGTAACACAGCTGCTCCAGCAGCAAATGCCTGACCTGATCAGCATCACCAGTAATGAGTCTCTGCAGAATATGGTGACTCTGACGGCTGAGCATCTGCATCGCCTACGCGAGCTGCCGCTGGTCGTCAACAGCGCCCGGGCAGCCGATCTGGCACGGGAGCTCGGATTCAGTCAGCCCGCTCTGATCGCCATTCCACCGGGCGATCAGGGACAGCTGGCGTGCATCAGGCAGTGGCTGCAATCCTGAATTCGGCCAGCAGGCCGTCAGGCGTCGACTCGATGGGCACGGCTGGCGGCACGCGGCTTCATCGAACCGAGAAATGCACCGCCTAGTCGACAACGACCGACTGCGACAGTACATATCTGATAGCTGCATAACGGGTTTCGCCAGCCCACAATAAGGCGTGTGAACTACACTACGAACTCATAAGTAGGTCATGCCCCGAAACACTTGTTTCAGCCGAATGGTGTTCCCGGCTCCGGGGAGTATTAAATCCGCTTGCGCGGAGTCAAGGAATACTGATTCGTGTGAGCGAAACCGAAACAGAAAGGCGTGCTGATTTCGAGGTGCGGCAAGCAGTAGACAATATCCAGAAACGATTTCTGGAAAGAGTCGGGGACCGTGTCGCACGTGGTTTGTCACCACGTGAGCTGGGAGAGGAGCTGATCATCGAAGCTCTGCGACTGGTTGACGCCGCCTATGGCTGCGTCTTGCGAATCGATACCTCCCCCTCGGACGCCAAGGCCAGAACCAGAGTCATACTCGATGCCGTGGTATCAGTGGATACCAGCAACGTACTCTCCAGACAACACGACACTCTGCTGCATCGACAGGCAGACAGGTTGCTGCAGGAAGTCATCGATACCGGCAAGTCGATTTTCTGCAATGACGTAGACAGTCAGGTCAGCGTCAACCTGCCCAGCTGCCATCCGCGCATCCATTCCTATGCCCTGCTGCCGATCTGCGAAAAATCGGAATTGCGCGCGCTGTTGTTTGTCGCCAACGCTCGCGAGCGCTTCGACCTGGTACTGATCAATCGCCTGCAGTCGATGCTCGATGCCTTCATGCGAGTACACATCAACAGCATCGTCAATCGCGGCATCAACAACGTCATTGCCGACATCGGCGAAACCAGCCGGCAACTGGTGACCTTGCTGGATGCCACATTCAATGGCGTCATGACCGTTGATGACAACTGCTGCATCACCGCATTCAATCGCGCCTGCGAAAAGATGTTCGGAGTGGAAATCAATCAGACACTCGGCTCACCTGCCAGCGTGTTTCTGCCCGAGACCGTCATCGAGACACTGACACGGCGCGCCGCCAATTATCACAACAGTCTGCAGGCGCATGATGAGCGACCTTACGTCATCAAGGATGTCTCAGCCCGCCGGGCAGATGGCCGCAGCTTTGCTGTCGAATTATCGATGTTTCATACCCGCGTCAAGGACAAGGTGTTCACGACGATGGTGTTCAACGACATCAGTGATCGTCTCCAGTCAGCTCGCGAATTGCAGAGCGCTGCAGTGCAGTACCAGACACTGACGCAACTGGCACCGGTGGGCATCGTCAAACTCAACCAGGAATGGACCTGCGATTACGCCAACGACATGTGGTGTCAGCTGACCGGCCAGTCACTGGAAAAGAACATGGACAGTGGCTGGATCGAGGCACTGCATGAAGATCAGCGACCACAGACCCTGATGGAAATGCGGCGGGCGCTACTCGATGGACAGACCTATCGGCAGGTAGTGCGCCTGGATCCACCGGACGGTCGTCCGTTGTGGGTCAGCATGAACGCCACTGGACTGATGAACTCCCTGAACATGCTGACCGGCAGTCTGGTCGTCATCATGGACATCACCGAGCAGTACATGGCCGAAAGGCGGTTGACCCAGATTGCCCATCATGATGCGCTGACAGGGTTGCCCAATCGCACCAGTTTTCTCGATCAACTGCATCGCTCTCTGGATGATCGCAAGCCGCATGGCATCATCGCTCTGTTGTTCATCGATCTGGATGGCTTCAAGGCGGTCAACGATACCCTGGGCCATGACGCCGGCGACGAATTGCTGCAGCAGGTGGCCCATCGCATCCGCCATACGGTGCGCGAAGACGACATCGTGGCGCGACTCGGTGGTGACGAATTCACGGTGACACTGCGCACTCTGGACAACAGCCAGGATGCCAGTATCGTTGCCGATGCCATCGTGCACGCGCTCAAGCAGCCCTTTCTGCTGCAGATGGAAGAAGTCTACGTCTCTGCCAGTGTCGGTATTGCTCTGGCTACCGGCATGGAAGGCCGAGGTGTGCAGGATGCCAACAGCCTGATCAAACAGGCCGACGTGGCCTTGTACCGGGCCAAGCTATCCGGTCGCTCGAGACACGTGTTCTTCACCCCGGAACTGGATCAGGCGCAGCGAGATCGATCCGTCATGATCACCAGCCTGCGACGAGCCGTCGACAGACAGGATTTCGAGCTGTTCTATCAGCCTCAGCTGCTGATCAAGGAGCAACGCCTGCTGGGTTTCGAGGCCCTGTTGCGCTGGCCCCAGGACACCGGTGAGCATGTCAGTCCCGGCGCCTTCATCGATGTGCTCGAGGAAACCGGCCTGATCGGTGAACTGGGGGAATGGGCTATCGGTCAGGCTTGTGGCCAGCATCGCATCTGGTTGCGCAAGGGACTTATCGGGCCGGCGACCACCATGTCGGTGAATGTGTCGGCTCGTCAGCTCGGCATGCCGCACTTTGCCCAACGGGTGGCTGCGATCCTCGACAAGCATTCCATGCGACCGGACAGTCTGATTCTGGAGATTACCGAATCGGCACTGGTACAGACCATAGAAACCAATATCATCAATGATATCAAGCAATTAGGCGTTCAGATATCACTGGATGATTTTGGTACCGGCTATTCATCACTGGCGTATCTGAGTCAGCTGCCACTGGATCATCTGAAGATAGACCGCTCTTTCATCGCCGATATCTCACGCTTCCCGCACGCCATCACCGTGATAAAGAGCATCATCGCACTGGCTCGAACCCTGGGTATCAGAGTCATTGCCGAAGGCGTGGAAGATGGTGACATCCTGCCCATGCTGGCAATGGAAGGCTGTGAAGGCTATCAGGGTTATCACTTCTCGCAACCCCTGCCCGCCCGTGAAATGGCCTCTCGACTACAGGATCTTGAACCTGTCAGGCTTAGCCACTACGCCAACTTTATTGACCTTGACTCGTCCCATGGACCACGTCAGTGAGGTCTCCGGGTTGGCGCGTTGATAGCGTCGTAACCAGGATGTGTCGTGTTGCTCGTGGAAGTTCATCAGTTCGGCCAGGCAGCTGGTTGGCAGACTGATCTGTACCGCCTGCCTCTGAGTGGCGTTGTTGCGCTGCAGGTGTGGCCACAGATACTCGCACCAGGAGAACTCCTTGATGTCGCAGTGAATCACTTCGTATTCTGCTGCAATGGCGTCTGGCACCTGATTCAACACACTGTGCAAGGCAGCACTGCTGCCGTGTCGCACAATGCGTGTCAGTCCACTGGGGGATACCCAGTCGGATGAAATGGGCTCTCCCGAATGACAGGCATGATCCTGTTCACGCACGAAGAGACTCATGAGTTCCGACACCATGGATGTCAGTTCATCGAACCCGATGCAGGATTGCTGTTGATGTAACCACGCAGCCCTACCTTCCATCCAGACCTCTAGTTGGTGACCCAAGGAGAAAAATCGAACACGTCTTGCGCTACTGCAACGAGCTTGAATCGTCTCGACAACAGCAGCCAGGGCATGGTACGACAGGCATGGGTCAGCAGGTAAACGGGTAGGTAAACCGACGTAACGCGGTGAGGCAGAATAACGCAGTATCGGAAGCTTTTCGAAGCTCCTCAAATGGGTTGGATCAGATGCCCAATCGCTCCCAGAGCGCGTCAACTCGGGCTTTGACCGCTTCACTCATCTGTATGGGTTCACCCCATTCACGATCCGTTTCACCAGGTAACTTGTTGGTCGCATCCATCCCCATCTTGGAGCCGAGCCCCGACACGGGTGAGGCAAAATCCAGGTAGTCGATGGGTGTGTTTTCAATCAGGGTGGTGTCCCTGGCAGGATCCATTCGGGTGGTCACGGCCCAGATCACATCTTCCCAGGAACGCGGGTCGACATCGTCATCCACCACGATCACGAACTTTGTATACATGAACTGTCGCAGGAATGACCACACCCCCATCATCACGCGCTTGGCATGTCCGGGATACTGCTTCTTCATGCTCACCACCGCCATGCGATAAGAGCATCCTTCCGGCGGCAAGTAGAAATCGACGATCTCCGGAAACTGCTTCTGCAGGATCGGTACAAACACTTCGTTGAGTGCCACACCCAGAATTGCCGGTTCATCCGGTGGTCTGCCGGTATAGGTGGAATGATAGATGGGGTTACGACGGTGAGTGACTTTCTCGATGGTGAAGACCGGGAACTCATCCACTTCGTTGTAATAACCGGTGTGGTCACCAAAGGGACCCTCCGGTGCCATCTCACCCGGGTACAGATATCCTTCCAGTACGAACTCGGCCGAGGCTGGTACCTGCAGATCGGATAGCATCGCCTTGCCAAGCAAGGTGCGCTCGCCACGCAGAAGGCCGGCAAAGGCATGCTCCGACAGACTGTCAGGTACCGGTGTTACAGCGCCCAGAATGGTCGCAGGGTCAGCTCCCAGAACAACGGCCACCGGAAAAGGCTCACCGGGGTTTTCCTGCTGCCATTCGCGAAAATCCAGAGCGCCCCCGCGATGGCTCAACCAGCGCATGATGGTCTTGTTCGGGCCAATCACCTGTTGCCGATAGATGCCCATGTTCTGGCGCTTCTTGTGCGGACCACGCGTAATCACCAGTCCCCAGGTGATCAGCGGACCGGCGTCTCCTGGCCAGCAGGTCTGTACCGGCAGGCGGGACAGATCAACGGTATCCCAGCTCTCTTCCTGACAGGCAGGTGAGCGCGTGGTCTTCGGTGCCATGTCCAGCACCTTCTTGAAAATGGGCAAGGAGTTCCAGGCGTCCTTGATGCCCTTGGGAGGGTCCGGTTCCTTCAGGAAGGCCAACAGCTTGCCGACTTCGCGCAAGGCCTCTACGGAGTCCTCACCCATCCCCAGAGCGACTCTTTCGGGCGTACCGAAGAGATTGCCCAGCAAAGGCACGTCAGAGCCTATCGGGTTCTCGAACAACAGCGCGGGTCCCTTGCTGCGCAGAGTACGGTCGCAGATCTCGGTGATTTCCAGATTCGGGTCAACCGGCTCGCTGATGCGCTTCAGTTCTCCCCGCGCCTCCAGCCCCGCCAGGAAATCACGCAGATCCTTGTATTTCATGTTGCCGCTCAGCTCAGTCCCGAGTGTCGCAACAAGGCGGCGACATCCGGCTCACGTCCGCGGAAGGCACTGAAGGAGGTCATCGCATCGCGCGAGCCACCGACTTCCAGCACATTCTGCAGAAACGATTGTCCCGTCTCTTCGTTGAAGATGCCTTCTTCCTCGAACCGTGAGAAGGCATCGGCCGAGAGTACTTCGGCCCACTTGTAACTGAAATAGCCGGCACTGTAGCCACCGGCAAAGATATGCGAAAAGCTGTGCTGAAACCGGTTGAATGATGGCGCCGGCACGACGGCCACCTGCTGCCGAATACCATCCAGTGTCGCTTGTACATCGACGGGTTTGCCGGGACGGGATTCCAGGTGCAGGTGCATGTCGAAGAGAGAAAACTCCAGCTGTCTTACCAACTGCATGGCGCTCTGGAAGTTGCGGGCATTGCGCATCTTTTCCAGCAACTCGTCGGGCAAGGGTTCACCCGTCTGATAGTGGCCGCTGATCATGTCGATGGATTCGCGCTCCCAACACCAGTTCTCCAGAAACTGACTGGGCAATTCGACCGCGTCCCATTCCACGCCGTTGATGCCGGAGACACCGGCGGTCTCGACCTGGGTCAGCATATGGTGCAGGCCATGGCCGAATTCATGAAAGAGCGTGGTGACTTCCATGTGAGTCAGCAGTGCCGGATCGTCCCCTACCGGTGGCGTCAGATTGCAGGTCAGGTAGGCGATGGGTTGCTGCACGGCGTTGCCGACTCGCTGACGGGTCGCACAGACATCCATCCAGGCACCACCGCGTTTGTTCTCCCGAGCGAAGTTGTCGAGATAGAACTCACCACGCGGGTTCCCCTGCTGATCGGTGATGGCGTACAGCTTCACATCCGGGTGATAGACGGCTGCACCTTCAACCACCTCGATCTTCAGACCGAACAACTTGCCGACGACCTTGAACATGCCGGGGATGGCACGGTCTGCCGGAAAGTAGGGTTTGAGTTCTTCGTCGGACAGATCGTGTTGCTGCTTCTTGAGTCTGTCGCTGGCGTAGGCGATATCCCAGGCAGCCAGTTCTGGCAGCTCGAGAGATTCCCGGGCAAAGCGTGACAGCTCATCGAATTCGGCTTTGGCCGCAGGCCGGGCGCGTACTGCCAGATCATTCAGAAAGTCGAGTACCTGCTGTGGTGTTTCCACCATTTTCGGAACCACCGACAAATGGGCATAAGACTCGAAGCCGAGCAATGCCGCTTTTTCTGCTCGCAGTGACAGGATGTCCTGGATCAAGGATGAGTTGTCGAACTGACCGGCGTGTGGCCCCTGGTCCGATGCTCGTGTGCTGAAGGCGGTGTACATCTCCTCACGCAACTGACGGTCATTGGCGAACATCATGACAGCCATGTAGCACGGGAATTCCAGGTTCAGCAGATAGCCTTCCTGTCCCTTGCCCTCGGCACGTTGCCGAGCGGCAGCGATGGCGGACTCTGGCAAACCGTCCAGTTGCTCGGCAGTGTCGACTGACTTGTGCCAGGCATTGGTGGCATCCAGCACGTTGTCGGAAAACTGCGTTGTGAGGCGCGACAGCTCCTGGGCGATTTCGCCAAAACGCTGCTTGTCGGCAGCATCCAGTGACACACCACCGAGTTCGAAATCCCGCAGTTCATGACGCAACTGCTGCTGCTTTTCTGCAGACAGATTCTGGTAACCGTCACTGTCACGTAGTGCCAGGGTCGCTGCATACAGCTCGCTGTTCTGACCCAACTGCGTGTAGTAGGCACTCAATTCTGGCAGGCAGCGATTGTAGACTTCACGCAGCTCGTCATTGTTCATCACGGAATTCAGATGACTGATGGGTGACCAGAACAGAGCGAGGCGATTGTGCACCTCGCTCAGTGGTTGCATCAGCGAATCCCAATCCGGATTGCTGACAGCCGACACGCTGTCTACAACGGACTGACACTCGGAGAGATGATCTTCCAGTTGCTGTTCAATGGTCTTGACATCAATTGCCGAGAAGTCGGGGCGTTGAACCAGTAAATCAGACATGTGTCGAGCCAGGCTATCGAGTGGTTGGAATACGTTGTGGTCAGCGAATCGGTTTTCTAGACGTCGAGATTCGATACGGACAGAGCGTTGCGCTCGATGAATTCCCGACGGGGTTCTACCTGATCGCCCATCAGTGTGTCGAAGACATCATCGGCCGCGATGGCATCCTCGATGCTTACCTGAAGCATCCGTCGCGCCTCCGGATCCATCGTGGTCTCCCACAACTGCTCGGGATTCATTTCACCCAGACCCTTGTAGCGCTGGATGGTCAGGCCACGTTTGGATTCGGCAATCAACCAGTCCATCGCTTCCTTGAAAGTACTGATCGGCAGTTCCCTGTCGCCTCGGGCCACATAGGCGCCCTCGCCCAGCATGTCTACCAGCTTCTCGGCCAGCTTTGCCAGCGTGCGGTAATCCGGAGAGAGAAAAAAGCCGGGGTCCAGTTGAATTTCCTTGTCGTTACCGTGTACGCGTCTGACCAGCTGCAGCCCATGCTTGCCGTCACGTTCGCTCGGCGAGGATGAATACTGCGATGTCGCAGACAGTTGCGCATTCAATGTGTCAACCAATTGGCGTCCGTATTCTGCCACCTTGTCAGCCGATGACAGATCTTCGTCAGTCAGTGGCGTCTGATTGATCATGGCTTCCAGCACATCGCGATTGAATCGTCGCTGCATCCTGTTCATCAACAGACCTACGCGCATGAATTCCTGAGCCAGCGATTCGAAGCCCGTGTCGCTGATGGTGGGAGCGTCGGCGGTGACATGCAGACGCGCACCGTCCAGAGCCAGCTGCAGCAGATAGGCGTTGAGCTCGGCATCGTCCTTTACGTAACGTTCCTGCTTGCCTTTCTTGACCTTGAACAGCGGTGGCTGGGCAATGTAGATATGGCCACGACGGATCAGCTCTGGCATCTGACGATAGAAGAACGTCAGCAGCAAGGTACGGATGTGGGAGCCGTCAACGTCCGCATCGGTCATGATGACGATGTAGTGATAACGCAATTTGTCGATGTCGAATTCATCCCGTCCGATACCGCAACCCAGTGCGGTAATCAGGGTGCCGACTTCGGCGCTTTGCAGCATCTTGTCGAACCGGGCCTTCTCCACATTCAGGATCTTGCCTTTGAGCGGAAGGATGGCCTGGCGGCGTCTATCACGACCCTGCTTGGCAGAGCCTCCCGCCGAGTCCCCTTCCACCAGATAGATTTCTGATTTGGCTGGATCCTTCTCCTGACAGTCTGCCAGCTTTCCTGGCAGCCCAGCGATATCCAGAGCGCCCTTGCGACGAGTCATCTCGCGGGCTTTTCGAGCGGCCTCACGAGCACGAGCCGCATCAATGATCTTGGCTGTTATCTCACGGGCTTCAGTCGGGTTCTCCTGCAGGAAGTCGTGCATGAACTCACCGAGCACGGATTCGACAATACCCTTGACCTCGGAAGACACCAGCTTTTCCTTGGTCTGTGAGGAGAATTTCGGATCAGGCACCTTGACTGACAGGACAGCGGTCAGACCTTCACGAGCGTCGTCACCCGTGGCTGATACCTTGGCCTTGTTGCTGACACCGCTGTTTTCCATGTACTGGTTCAGCGTGCGCGTCATGGCTGAGCGAAAACCAGCCAGGTGTGTACCGCCGTCGCGTTGCGGAATGTTGTTGGTAAAGCAGAAGATGTTTTCCTGGTAGGTATCTGTCCATTGCAGGGCAACTTCTACAGCGACATCGTCCTTGCTTCCCAGTGTGTGAATGACAGTGCCGTGTACGGGTGTCTTCTTGCGGTTGAGATGTTCAACGAACGCACTGATACCGCCTTCATACTCAAAGGTATCCGTCTGATTGGAACGCTCATCCGTGAGAATGATGCGTACGCCACTGTTCAGGAAGGACAGCTCTCGCAGACGTTTACGCAGAATGTCGTATTCGAAGTGAATATTGCTGAACGTATCGGCACTAGGCTTGAAATGGATCTTGGAGCCCGTTTTATCCGTGGGTTCTCCGGTCTGGAGATCCGCAACTGGCTTGCTTTCACGATATTCCTGCGTATGAACGAAACCATCGCGATGAATGGTGAGTTTCAGCCATTCACTCAGGGCGTTGACGACAGAAATACCCACGCCGTGCAAACCACCGGAAACCTTGTAGGAGTTGTCATCGAACTTTCCGCCTGCGTGCAGGACAGTCATGATGACTTCGGCAGCCGATTTCCCTTCACCTTCGTGGATGTCCACTGGAATGCCGCGACCGTCATCCGACACGCTGACTGATTCGTCATTGTGGATGGTGACGTTGATGGCACTGCAGTGACCAGCGAGTGCTTCGTCGATCGAGTTATCGACGACCTCGAACACCATGTGATGCAGCCCGGTACCGTCATCCGTGTCGCCGATATACATACCCGGACGTTTACGAACAGCGTCCAGCCCCTTGAGGACCTGGATACTGGTGGAGTTATAACTGGGTGAGTCGCTCATTCATTCGGTCTTCTTAGCGTAACTTACTAATCATACTACGTTTTTGAGACTACCGTGTTCCATGTGGAACGCCGAATGGTCGTGGTGACGCAGTACATCGAGGTTAACCCCTGAAACAAATACCTGACCGTTCAACTTCAGGAGTTGATTGATTATTTCCGTGGAATGTTCCTGGTCCAGTTCCGAGGTCAGATCATCGCAGAGAACCACCGCCTGACGAGCATTGCTCTGATCAAGCAGGTCCAACTGGGCTAGATGCAGCAAATAGACCAGGACCTTCTGTTGACCTCTCGAAAGAATTTGTTTAGCTGGCACACCGTCGGTGGTCAACGACATTTCGGCCCTGTGAGGCCCATCCGTCGTTGTTTTCATCCTTCGGTGATAGTCGAGATTTCTGACCAACAGTTCTTCGAGTGAATGATCTGCTGACCAACCCGGTCGATATGCGAGTTCCACGTGGAACCTTGCATCAATATCCAGAAGTCTGACCTGTAATGCCTTGGACAACTTTTCGACGTAGTTGTTGCGAAAGGTATTGAGCATTACCGCAGATTCTGCAAACAGGGAATCCCACGTTTTCAGTTCACTGCTCGGCGCCATGTCTCGCAAGAGCTGATTTCGCTGTGAAAGTGATCTCTTGAACTGTCTCCAGGTATCAAGATAGGAGTGTTCCATGTGGAACACTCCCCAATCCAGAAATTGTCGACGTTCGTCAGGACCTTCCTGAATCAAACGATGACTATCGGGTGTCAGGGTTTTTACGGGAAGTAATCGCGTGACTTCAGCGATGCTTTTGACTTCTTCAAAATCAAGACGCAGTTCCACAGAGCCATCACGTTGTCGTAACAGACCGGTTCTATGTTCGCGTGAGGTGTGAGGATCTGAAAACAGGGCAGTCAAGGTAAATGACTGCGCGTTTCTACTGATCAACTCGCGTGCTTTTCGAGTTCGGAAGGAATGTCCGGTTGAAAGGCACTGTATGGATTCGAGAATCGAACTTTTGCCTGAACCGTTGTTTCCAGAAACAAGGTTCAGGCGGGGATGTGGAGTCAGTGAAAGATTCTGGATATTTCTGAAATCACTGATGTCCAGTTTTGTGAGAATCACAAACGCATCGGCATGACAACGTATTTGCTGTCGCTGTTGGTCTCCGGAGTAATCAGTGCGCTGCTATTGCCATCCTTGATCAGGATTCGTGCATTCACGCTCTCCAGTGAGTTGAGAACGTCCAGGAGATAAGTGACGTTGAATCCGATTTCTGCAGAGTCACCGGTGTAATCGACTTCGAGTTCGTCGATGGCTTCTTCCTGGTCCGGGTTATTACTTGAAATTGTCAGGGTGCCTGTCTGGAGTGCAATTCTGACACCTCTGTATTTCTCGTTTGACAAGACAGAAGCTCGTGTCAGTGATTGCTTCAGTGTCTGGCAATCGATCAACAGTTCCTTGTTGCCGTCAATGGGTATGACTCGGTTGTAGTCAGGAAATCGTCCATCGATGAGTTTGGTGGTCAATCGAACTCCACCAACCTGGACTTGAAGATGTTGAGGTGTCACCAGCAGAGTGACGGAATCTTCAGAGTCGACACTGGCAAGCAGACGCTGCAGTTCGCCGACAGTCTTGCGAGGAATGATTGCTCTGACGGGTGTCTCCGGTTCTGCATCTGTTGCGCATTGTGCATAAGCGAGACGATGGCCATCAGTGGCAACACAGGAAAGTCGATCTGCACCGATTTCCAGCAGCATGCCGTTCAAGTAGAAACGCACATCCTGCTGTGCCATCGAGAATGCCGTGTTCTTGATGCACTGCAAAAGAACGGATGCCGTCAGAATTACTTGTTGCGGTGCATCAAGTGCGTCGACATGGGGAAATTCATTGGATGGCAGGGTAGCGAGCGTGAATTTGCTTCGTCCTGATTTGAAGATGACCTTGTCACCCTGGAAATTGAAGTCCACTCGAGCCGAGTCTGGCAAGTGTTTGCAGATTTCCAGCAATTTTCTGGCAGGAACGGTTGTTGACCCGGTCTGATCGACATGCATCTCGACTCTCGCCTGCATTTCGATTTCAGAATCGGTGGCAGTCAATGTCAAGTAGCCATCATCGGCAACCATCAAGACGTTGCCGAGAATTGGAGAGGTCTGTTTGCGTTCAACAGCGCCTACTACATGCTGCAAAGGCGTCAGCAAAGTCTCGCGTTGTGCACTGAATTTCATGGCTGATAGAAAAAGGTGTGTTTGTATTGTGTGTTTATGTTTATTACTACTACTGAGGGCAAAGTCTGTGGATAACCCCGTTTTTAGTAATTAAAACAATTGCTTGTGGATAAAATTTGGTCTGTATAACTGGCCTGACTCAATGCGCTCTTCCTGTGAAAGAAATGTGGATAAGTCAGACCCTCTAATAGCTTGCACACATTGCTGATAAGTTATCCACAGGTTTATACCGGAAGATAGAAGATCCTGAAAGAGCAGCTAACGTCAGTTGGACAGCGTGCGTAGAAGATTACTGTAGTCCTCACGAATGCCTTCATCCGATTCCTGGAGTTCCACAACCTTGCGGCAGGCATGCAAAACGGTCGTGTGGTCTCTGCCACCAAATGCCTTGCCGATCTCCGGCAGACTCTTGCTGGTCAATTCCTTGGCCAGCGCCATGGCAATCTGGCGAGGCCTGGCAACCGAACGTGATCGACTCTTGCCGGACAAGTCCGCCAGTCTGATGTTGTAGTACTCGGCAACCGTTTTCTGGATGTTCTCCACACTGACCGTCTTGGCCTGAACGGCCAGCAGGTCCGCCAGGGCCTCACGAGTGAAGTCGAGCGTGATGGGGGTACCGATAAGCTGTGAATTGGCTATGACGCGCTTCAGAGCGCCTTCAAGCTCACGTACGTTGCTTCGAATACGCTTGGCAATGAAGAAACTGACTTCCGAGGGCAGAGTGACACCACGTTGTTCAGCCTTGCTGTTGAGGATGGCGACTCGCATTTCCAGTTCAGGCGGTTCAATGGCAACCGACAAGCCCCAGCCAAAGCGCGTTTTGAGTCGTTCTTCCAGGCCGTTGATCTCTTTCGGGTAGCGATCGCAGGTCAGAACGATCTGCTGATTACCTTCAAACAGGGCATTGAAGTTGTGGAAAAACTCTTCCTGGGTCTGTTCCTTGCCGGCGAAGAACTGGATATCGTCGATCAGCAGCGCGTCGAGCCCTCTGTAGTAGGCCTTGAATTCGTTCATCTTGCCATGCTGTAGCGCATTGACCATTTCGTGCACATAGGTTTCCGAATTGATATAGGACACCCGTGCATCGGGTTTGTTGGCCAGTATTTCGTTGCCGATGGCCTGCATCAGATGGGTCTTGCCCAGACCTGATGCCCCGTAGATGAGATAGGGGTTGTAAGCGGTACCCGGACTCCCGCCTATCTGCAGAGCCGCGGCGCGCCCCAGCTGATTACTCTTTCCGGCTACCAGCGTGTTGAAACTGAATTCCGGTTTCAGGTGTGAGTCGAGCGGTGGGAAGTTCTTGGCTACCTGCGAATGAGCGGGAGCCGACATCCGGCCGGAATCGCGTTCATTGGAACGGCCGGAAGGCGCGGGTTGATGCCGCTCCTGAAAAGCCTGCTGAGCCTCGTTGGGTTGGCCCGAGCCGATGACCAGTTTGACCTCGATGTCTTCCGGTGCCGTCAGTGAACTGGCAATTTCCTGAATGCGAGCGTGAAAACTGCTCTGCACCATATCCAGTACAAATCGATTCGGCGCCAGAATGCGAAGCTGGTCTGACTCATGCCAGGCTTGCAGGGGACGAATCCAGGTGTTGAGTTGCTGGTCGGATAGCTCTTCTTCGAGCTTCAACAGACAGCGATCCCAAAGTGGTGCTCTCAACTGTGTGATCTCCGAGGCATGACAGGGGTAGGCAGACGGCAATGCTCGGTTGACCGAGGTTTGTCTGCAGGGGGGGAATGAACTCTACGTAAGAGCAACCCGATATTCAACGTCTAATACTACTAGATGTTCTGATCGTGAATACGACTGATACAAAAAGGATCCTTGTTTTCTTGCTGTTTCCGATGTGCTCGCGTATTCGAGTATCTGTGACTGCCCCTGCATTTATCGTCTGACGGGCGTTTGCTGTGTGTTCCCGGCTGTGGATGAAAGATTGGCAAGCTGTCTTCGCGCTGAGTGTCGAACCACACGGGAATCGACAATGAATGGCATCAGTGGGCCGTATTCGGCTTTCCGCAAATCTTGTGAGCGTCGAGGTCGGGCAGGGCAGGAGGCTGCGCTATCCGGGTCCATTCATATGACATGACTTCACACCACTGTTATGCGACATGCGCTGCAAGACCGTGATGATTCACGAAGCCGGGGTCGTTACTGGCGTTGTGATTGCAAGGTGAGCGATCGCTCCGGGCACTGGCAAGACACGTGGTTTGTGAAACATTCGGTGAAATTCAGACGCTCAGTCGCCGATGCAGTGAAGATATTCCTCGAACATGGCTTGACCCAGCAACAAAGTCAGATTATGATCGGGGGTTCGTTAACGACACGCGCAGCCCATTGGCTGCTATTCGAGTACAGCCGACATGAAAAGAACGTATCAACCGAGCAAGATCAAGCGTGCTCGCACCCATGGATTCCGCGCACGTAAAGCCACTCGTGGTGGACGTGCAGTGCTGGCAGCACGCCGTCGCAAGGGCAGGGCTCGCCTTAGCGCTTGATTCGTATGTTGACGTCGCAAACTGACGACGTGTCAGCTTGCGACTCTTCAGCATATGTCAGGCGGGAGGCCGATTTGACAGCCTCCCGCGATATTGCCGATCAGTCCTTTCCTCGTGCTGCACGGTTGTTGACAGGCTCTGACTACAGTCAGGTCTTCAAACAGAACAAACGTTACTCCGACAAGTACTGGACCATTCTGGTAAAGCGGAATGACACAGGGCTCTCCCGTCTGGGACTGGCCATTGCCAAGAAACGGGCTAAAAGAGCAGTTGATCGAAACCGGATCAAACGAGTTGCCAGAGAAGCCTTTCGTCATCAGCGATTGTCTTTGTCAGGAATGGAACTGGTTGTCATGAATCGAGATGCTGCGACCGGTGCATCAGCTCAGGAACTTCGGCTCTCCATAGACCGCTTGCTGAGCAAGATGACTCGATCGACTCCAAAGAACGGACACCTCTCGGTACCCTCGGGCAGCTGATCCGTGATTCTCCGGCTCATCGCTTTCTATCGCCGGTGGGTAAGCCCATTGTTGCCACCTCGCTGCCGTTTTGTGCCCAGTTGTTCAGAATACGCTGCTGAAGCGATAGCAACTCACGGTACACTACGGGGCGGAAAGCTGGCAGTGCTACGAGTGTGTCGTTGCCATCCTTTTCATCCGGGTGGTTTTGACCCGGTTCCGCAAGCCAGGAATCACGTAGTTGGGCAAGGCGAATGTGCTTGTCCTGCGGATTCCGACTCCCCTTCACTCGACCAATTCAAGAGTTAATGGACACCCAACGACTGCTGTTGTACCTCGCATTCGGTTTTCTGAGTCTGATCATCTATCAGACCTGGATGCAGGATTACCACGCACCGGCGCCCGTGGTGCAAACCTCGACGGACACCCCCGGAGCCACTCCCACGACTGCTGACGGAACACCCGGCAACAGTTCGGCAGCCAATGCCAACGACATGCCTGGGGCCGTGGCCGGACCGGCAGCCACACCGGTAGTGCCTACGGCTGCTGCGGATGTGCCTGTTGTCTCTGTCAGCACGGATGTCATCAACGTGACCATCAGTGCACTGGGAGCCACCATCACCGGAGTTGATCTCAAGGATTATCCGGTGTCCATCGAACAGCCTGATACGCCGTTCACGCTGGTCAGTGATGATCCTCTGCATTACCTTGTAGCCGAATCGGGTCTGCAGGCTCGTGCCAACGAACCAGCACCGACTCATCGTGAGCTGATGCAGGCGACTCAGGACAGCTACTCACTGGAAGATGGCAAGGACACTATCGAGGTGCCGTTTGTCTGGGATTCCGGTAACGGCATCACCGTCACGAAGACTCTGACGTTCACACGCGGCAGCTACGAGGTCGGTGTCAACTATCTGATCAACAATGGCTCGGACGCTGACTGGACAGTCAATCAATATCGTCAGTTGAAGCGTAAGCCGGGTACCAAGGACGAGAAACAACAGTTCGTCAATACCTATATCGGTGCGGTCGTCAGTAACGAAGAAGAGCGCTACAACAAGATCAAGTTCGGCGACATGGAAGATGAAAATCTGAATGTTTCCGTGACCGATGGTTGGGTGGCGATGATTCAGCATTACTTCGCAGCTGCCTGGATCCCATCGGCTGGTGAGCAGAACACGGCGTACAGTCGTTTTCTTGCCCAGGAAAATCATTATCTGATCGGCATGGTTTCCGGTAGTCAGGTCATACCGGCAGGCCAGCAGGGCACATTCTCGACCAAGGCCTACATCGGGCCCAAGGTTCAGGACAAGTTGTCAGCGGCGGCTGACCATCTCGAACTGACTGTCGACTTTGGTTGGTTGACCATCATCGCTCAGCCATTGTTCTGGTTGCTCAAGACCATTCACGGCATCATTGGTAACTGGGGTTGGGCGATCATCTTCACCACCTTCATCATCAAGGCGGTGTTCTACAAACTCTCCGAAGCCAGCTACCGTTCCATGGCCAGGATGAAGTTGCTGCAGCCCAAACTGGCATCGCTGAAGGAGCGATACGGTGACGATCGCACCAAGATGGGCCAGGCGACGATGGAGCTGTACAAGAAGGAGAAGGTCAATCCTCTGGGTGGCTGTCTGCCGATGATCATCCAGATTCCAGTCTTCATCGCTCTGTACTGGACCTTGCTCGAAAGTGTCGAGTTGCGTCAGGCGCCATTCATGCTGTGGATTCAGGATCTGTCCTTGCGCGATCCGTTCTTCATCCTGCCGGTCATCATGGCTGCCACCATGTACTTCCAGCAGAAGCTGAACCCGGCTCCGGTTGATCCCATTCAAGCCAAGGTGTTCCAGTTCCTGCCGCTGATATTCGGTGTTTTCTTCGCCTTCTTCCCGGCGGGTCTGGTGCTGTACTGGGTGGTCAACAACAGTCTGTCCATCACTCAGCAGTACTACATCACTCGTCACGTTCTGGCTGACAAATCCAGCAGCAAGAAAGACAAGAAGAGCAAGGGCAAGAAGTCTGACAAGGACACGTCGGAAACCAAGGCCCTGGAAGTCGACAAGCCGGAAGATGGTGTCATTGACTCTGACACTGATTCATCGGCCAGTGATTCCGATAAAGGCGAAGAGCCGAAGAAGTAGTGCCCGTTCCTTTCACAGGGCATTGTTCGACACATGATCGGTAGCGGCGATACCATCGCAGCGATTGCCAGCGGCGCGGGACGCGCTGGCATTGGAGTGGTCCGCATCAGCGGACCACTCGCTCCGATCATGGCAAACAGCATTTGTGGCCGTGATCTACCGGTTCGCGAAGCCTGTTATCTGCCGTTTCTCTCTGAAGACGGTAGCGTGCTGGACCGGGGAATTGCCCTGTTGTTCGAAGCACCACACTCCTTTACCGGCGAACATGTACTGGAATTGCAGGGGCACGGCGGCCCGGTGGTTCTGGACATGATCATGCAGCGTGTTCTGCAACTGGGCGCGCGAGCTGCCCGGCCCGGCGAGTTCTCGGAACGCGCCTTTCTCAATGAAAAACTGGATCTTGCTCAGGCCGAGGCCATCAGCGATCTGATCGACAGCAGCAGTGTGGCCGCTGCCCGGGCCGCGGTGCGTTCCATGAGTGGTGACTTCTCTGCCCATGTTGCGACCATTCAGGAAGAGTTGATTGCACTGCGTGTCTGGCTGGAAGCGGCACTGGACTTCAGTGAGGAAGAGATCGATTTCCTGGCGGAGCCGGTCTTGCAAGAGCGCACCGTGAATCTGATCAGTGAATTCGACAGCCTCATGTCCCGGGCCGAACAAGGTCAGCGACTGCGTGATGGTTTGACCATCGTCATTGCCGGCGTCACCAATGCCGGGAAATCGAGCTTGTTGAATGCCCTGGCCGGAGTCGAATCCGCCATTGTCACTGACATCGAAGGCACTACACGCGATGTGTTGCGTGAAGAGATAACCATCGACGGCGTTCCTCTGCATGTGGTGGATACAGCCGGATTGCGCACTACCGAAGACCTGGTTGAACTGGAAGGTATCCGTCGCGCGCGCGCGCAGATGGACAACGCCGACCATGTGCTGGTGATCATCGATGCAACGCATCCGGTGCTGCCACCGGTGGATCTGCCCGATTCCGTCAGTCAGAGTGTCATCATCAACAAGAGTGATCAGGTTGACGATGCCACACTGAAAGAGCTGCAGGAGAGATTCGGGGCCCGCCTGTGCATTTCAGCCAAACTCGGGCAGGGGCTGGATGAACTGAAATCACTTCTGCTGTCTCTGGCTGGTCACGACAGTGCGATAGAGGGTGTGTACAGCGCGCGTCGCAGACATCTTGATGCCCTGCATCACGCTCGTGAGGCGACCGATGCTGCCCTGTATCGTCTGCGTGAATCCACCATGCCGGAACTGGCGGCAGAGGAACTGCGTCTGGCGCAACAGTCGCTGGATCAGATAACGGGACGCTTTGACAGCGAAGATCTTCTAGGCCGGATATTCTCGGATTTCTGTATCGGCAAGTAATCAGGTTGACAGCTGCAAGGCTGGGAAACGTCTTGTACTGCAGTTTAATACCTCTTGTTGAAATTGTTACGCGATATGTGAGCTGCATCAGGCAGCATGTTGATCCAATACTGGTAAAAAAGCTTGCCCCGAGTATTATCACTAAAGGGCAAACGAATAACCGGATCAATATCTTGAATCACCTGAAACTCCCCCGGGTATTCTTACCTGTTTATCTGTCAGTTTCTGCGTTCCGTATTTGCCCTGATACAGGTTCAAATAGCTGCAATTTCGTGCCTTCAAAAACCTGCTAGTCAGATATCGGTTGGAAGACACCCTACCTATTCAACAAGAGGTTGGAACATGCACTTCTATATCCCCATTATCCTGGCGACCTTGTTGGCCGCGGGTTGCAGCAGTTCGAATAATAATACAAGCTTGCCACCCGATGATGGTCCGGTAACAGGCGGTGATACAGGCACCGACACCGGTACCGATACGGGCACGACAGATCCTGTCACCGATATCTTTGCACCGTCAGATACGGATCTGGTGCTTGATTCAGACTTGTATCAGGAAGATGGTTACGGCACGGCGAATGTCATTCGTGTGGATGTACGCACCGAAACCACTGCTGGAGTCTGCACGGCAGATGATCTGTCAGGTTGCACACTTGCAGATGTGTTGGCGGATACAGACAAGAACGATGACTTGAAAGTGGATATTCCGATTCACTTCCAAAGCAGTGATTTTCCCGATGATGGCACGCTCAGCAATGCCGAGATGCGCCTGCGTGGGGGTGGTTCACGCTTTGCTCCGCAAAAATCGTTTCGCATCAAACTGGATAGCAAGGAAGTCCTGTGGCGTGGTGAACGATATCTGCAAATCAACAAGCACCCCTTTGAATCCAGCAGAATCCGCAACAAGCTCGCCTTCGACATGATGAGTGTGGTGCCTCATCTGCCAAGCATGCGTACCCAGTTCGTCAACCTCTGGATTGATGACGGCGCCGGTGCAGAGGATCATGGCCTGTACACGCATATCGAACGACCGAACGATCACTATCTGGAAAAACGAGGTCTCAACGACAAGGGAAATCTGTACAAGGCCGAGGATTTCCGCTTTGATGAGAGTGACTTGCTTGATGTGGCTGTCGATGAGGATGGCAAGCCACTGGACAAGGATCGATTCGAGAGTTCACTCGAGATAGAAGAGGGCAAGGACCACCGCGCCCTGGTTGCCATGCTGACAGCTCTGCATGATCCCGAACGCTCATTCGATTCGGTTCTGGATCAGTATTTCAACCGCAACAACGTGCTGAGCTGGATGGCTGTCAATATTCTACTTAATCAGGCAGATGCCACTCGACACAACTATCTGCTCTACAACCCGAAGGGTACGGAGGTCTTCTACTTCCTGCCGTGGGACTATGATGCTGCCATGGGTAAATGGGAAGAGCCACCCAACAGTTATGACAGTGATGCGCTGAGACAACGTACCGAGTATGGTTATGCCGTGGGGTCCAAGAATGACTTCACATCCAGATACTATCGTTTGCCGGGCATTCACGA